>NZ_JBQCKK010000017.1:0-84782 GCF_051967035.1 Brevibacillus sp. SAFN-007a
GGAAGTAGCTCAGCTTGGTAGAGTACTTGGCTTGGGACCAAGGGGTCGCAGGTTCGAATCCTGTCTTCCCGACCATGCTTTGCCCAAAGATTCGTAACGAAATTGCCGGGGTGGCGGAATGGGCAGACGCAACAGACTTAAAATCTGTCGGGAGTTTCTCCCGTACCGGTTCAAGTCCGGTCCTCGGCACCATATCAGTCCGATGCGGGTGTAGTTCAATGGTAGAACTCCAGCCTTCCAAGCTGGTCGCGTGGGTTCGATTCCCATCACCCGCTCCATACGAAAAAGCGCAAAAGCAGAGAGCCAGTCGGTTTTCTGCTTTTTATTTTTGCATGAAAGGCTTCCAAGCGGAAGAATGACCGCCTCAAAAAGGGAGAGAGGCCTGAGAATGCGCATCGTCCTTGGAGCGTCCCACTGCTGCCACGCCGATGTCGAAAGCTGTCTGACGTTTAGGGTGGTAGAAACATATGTTTTCGTGTACAGTAAGGCTAAGATCGCTTACCGAACGAATGGGTAACGGATCTCTTGCATTGCCTCCTGAATTCCAGGAGGCTTTTTTATTTGGTGCAGCCCCGTTCTCGAATGCGGCTAGGATGCCAGGAATGGCTCTGCTTCCTTCTTTCGAATAAACGCACGAAGGCTACGCCAATAGCTGGCGCAGCCTCACGGTTCAACGGACGCTTACATGGATTGCGTTGCTTCCACTGCCTTTTCTGGCGAGACAATCGGCAGCGATACGACGAAGCGGGTGCGGTTTTCGTTGGAATCACAATGGATCGTGCCATTATGCTTCTCGATAATATTTTTGCAGATCGACAGACCGATGCCTGTCCCGTTTTGCTTGGTGGTGAAGAACGGCTGAAACAAAATCTCGACAATGTCCGGAGGAATCATCTCTCCGTTGTTTTCCACGTTCAAATAGAGCCAGCCGTCCGAAGCGGTGGCAATGACGTGGATGTACTTGTCCGTCCGATTTTGCACAGCGTCGATCGCATTGTTCAACAAATTGACGACGACCTGTTTTAGGCCTTCCTCATAACAAGCCAGAGCGCAGGGGTGGATTTGTTTTTCAAATCGTATATTTTCTCCTACCAGTCGCGGAGTAATGAGCGTTTCTACTTCTTCCAGCAGTTGCTCAACTTGGACAGTTTTGAATATTTCATCGAGAATCGGCTTTTTGGAAAAGCTGAGAAAGCCGGTTATTTGCCGATGCAAATTTTCGAATTCATGCATCACGACTTGAATGTACGTTTGCAGCTGCGCCTGTTCCTGTGTGGACTCGCTAATCAGCTTGAGAAAGCCTTCGATTGCGCACAACGGATTGCGCAGCTCATGAGCCATGTTGGCGGCGATTTTCCCCAGCATGGTCAGTTTGTCGTTATGCAGGTACGAAATCGTTTCTTCTTTTTGGACGAGCTCCTTGTTTATCATTTGCTCGAAATGATAGACAGCCCAGAAAACACTTTCATCCATCGCTTTCCCCAGTTGTTTTTCCAGGTAATGCATGTCCTGCGGAGAGAGCGACCATTGTTGCAGTTCGGGTTGAAGCACACGCCAAAAAACATTTCGATACAGCTGATACGTACGCAAAATGGAGGAGAAGGGGAACTCCTGCGAACGCAGCCACTCTCCCATATCCAGTGCCCAGTTCTGCATGTCCTGGTCCACGTTTTCCACCAGATAGCGGGCTAAGAGTATCGTGCGTTTCTCCGCAAAATCACGAGGAATTGTTACAGAGATTTCCATACTGCGAACAATTTCCTCCATCCATATTGTAGTAATTCTTGGAGCCAGATCTAAAATTTTCCGTGAAACGTTCAATAGATTAAGCGTCACAGTCTCCACCATCGCATTATCCACCCCACTAAAATCGTAAGGGAAAAGGGTAAGAGTAGACAAGGTATAATTATCCCGATTTCTCGATAAAATATTATTTTGTGGGAATTTTTTATTGACAAAATCCGCTGAAATACGCCTTCATTCGGAAAAATATGCAATCATGAGCCCCATTCTCGTCGCATAAAGTAGAATGGACAAACGTTGGATGGACCAGGGAGGCAGGGATGGGAGAGCATTTTTGGCTGGGTCTGGTACATATTTTCATGATTGATCTGGTGCTAAGCAGCGATAATGCTGTCATCATAGGAATGGCTTGTCGGGGCTTGCCTCTGCGGGAGCGAAGCCGCGCTGTCCTGTATGGAACGATCGGGGCCGTTGTCCTGCGTGTAGGCTTAACGGGCGTGACAACGTGGATGCTGGATATTCCGCTGGTCAAGGCGATCGGGGGAGGACTGCTCTTATGGATTGCCGTCAAGCTGATGGTGAACCACCAGGAGGAAACGACAGAGGTCGCGCATAATCAGACAATCGGCCAGGCCGTCCGAACGATTATCTTGGCGGATTTTGTTATGAGTCTGGACAATGTTTTGGCGGTTGGTGGGGCGGCGCATGGCGATATCGGGCTGGTTTTGCTTGGACTGGGGATGAGCATTCCGCTGTTAATGTGGGGAAGCGCGTGGGTGGCGCGACTGATGAACCGTTTTCCGGGCTTGGTCATCATCGGGGGCGGAGTGCTGGCTTTTACGGCGGTGGACATGTGTCTGGAAGACCCGTACGTATGGAAATGGATCAATCCGCTGCTGCTCAACCACATGTGGCTTCCGGCGATGGCTTCGGCAGCCATCATGCTGTGGGGACGGCTGAAAAGGGCCTAATCAGGTAATGAAAGGAAGCGATAGTGGGGAATACTACAAAGTAAACAACGCGGGAAAGGAACCGTTGCACATGAACACAAATCTCTTGATGCTATGGGGCTACTGGGATGAAATCTACCAACGGTGCACCAGACTGACCTACATTGAAAAAGGAAAGAACATTTTTCGGGTCGTTCCCTTGCGTTACCGAGGGGAGACATTGCGCACGTCAGACGAACGAAGTATTCGTGACGGCGATCTGATTCTGAAAATACATATTCACAACTATTACTTTGCCACGCTTTGCCGGGGAGTGCAGGACGAGCTGCGGGTTGCCCTGTTGTTGCGCAGGCATATTTTGCAGTCGCTGCCTCGACTGGCGGCTTTTCTGGAAGCGATGGAAGAACGGGAGCAAATCAAGGGAATCGTAGGCACAACCATGCTGCACAAAGGCGTGGCCCCTCTGGGATTTTCCATTTCCGATGTGCCGATGAACTGGTTTTTCCGCTACAAGCGCTGGTACTTGCGCCTCATGCTCAGGCTGGTCCATCCCCATGGCAAAAGACGGGTGCAGACGTGGAAGCACGACATGCCGTTAAAACGGGTCTACATGTCCAAGGAACTTTTGCTTGCCCGCTACGGACCAAGCAGGCAGCAGACGACAGAGGATTCGCTTTGATGGCGAAACGATTTTTGCTGGTCACGGAGGAATGGGCAGGGAGCGGACACAGGGTAGCAGCAGAGGCTCTGCGGGAGGCTTTGCAGAACATGGACGGTGCGGAATCAGTTCGGGTGATCGGAGGCTTGCAGACAGCCAGCCCCGGTTTGCGCGTGCTGTCCCGTTTTTTTTATTTCAACATGCTCAAATATGCCAAGCCTGTCTGGCAAAGGATGTACGAACAGGATGAGGTGTGGGGAAAGTCGCTGTCCAAGCCGCTCGGCTGGTGGCTGGCAGCCAGACTGCTTCGGCGGGTGCTGCTGGCGGAGCAGCCGGACGTCGTGATTGCGACGCATGCCTACTGCCTGTCGGCGCTTGCTTACGCCAAGCAAAAGGTAGACAAGCCGTTTCAGTTGGTCAGCGTGCCGACTGATTTTCACCTGAACCGCTTTTGGGTAGATCCGCGGATCGACGCCTACATGGTAGCGCATGAACAAATGGCGGAGCGACTGCAGCAACGCTATCGGATTCCTCGTGAAAACATTCACGTTTGCGGCATTCCCATCCGTCGTCCGTTCAGCCTGGCAGCGAACACGACCAGGCACGAGTGGAAACAGCGGCTCGGGATTGCCCCCGAGCGTTTTACCGTGCTGATTGGCGGAGGCGAGGGCGGCTACGGTCAAATGGAAGAAGTCATTCGCGCCTTGTTCACAGAGGAAGAGCCGCTGCAAATCATCGTCGTCACCGGAAAAAATGCCCGTCTGAAAAAGCGGTTGGAGACAGGGCTGGCGCACAGAGCGGAGCGGCACGAGCTGATCGTCAAAGGCTTTGAGGAATGCATGTGGCAATGGATGGGCGCGGCGGATGCGTATGTGACCAAACCAGGAGGCATCACGTGTGCAGAAGCGCTCGCTTTGCGGACGCCGCTGATCGTGTATCAGCCGCTGCCTGGACAGGAGAGGCATAACAGCGCGTTTCTCACACAGCAAAACGCAGCCATGCTGGCGAGAACGCCGGAGGAAGTCCGGGACGTCATCAGGCGTTGGCGCCAATCCGATCAAAAGGAGAGGATCGTCCTGCAAATGGACAAGCTGCGGCGTCCGGAAGCGGCTACCCGCATCGCCGCGCTGCTGTTCGAGCGGGAGTCTAAAATTGGAAAAGAAAATGGCGAATGAACAAAGAAAACTTCACGCATATTAAACCTACACCAACGACGAGGAGGTGATTACAGATGGCTAACAACAACCGCTCTAGCAACAATCTGGTGGTTCCCCAAGCAAACCAAGCGCTGGACCAAATGAAGTACGAAATCGCTTCTGAATTCGGCGTTCAGCTCGGCCCGGACACCACTTCCCGTCAAAACGGTTCAGTCGGTGGCGAGATTACAAAACGTCTTGTTGCCTTTGCTGAACAACAATTGGCTGGCCGTGGCTAATTGCATAGCTGGATGAGGAAAGGCACCCGCGGGTGTCTTTCTTTTTTGGGCATGGAAACATTTGGTAATAACTTACAGGGAAAATGGCAAACTTGACCGCATATTTCCGCGAGAGAGGCCGATTCTATACGTGTTGGGAGGTGAAGGAAGTATGACAGTCGGAGCACAGGTCAAACAAGCGCTTGCCAGCTTGAAGGGAGCGCAGGCAGATTTGGAGTCGTTCGCGCTGAGCACGCAAAACAAAAAAGCGAAGCAACTGTACACAGAAGCTGCCGAGCAAACCCAGGCGATTGTGAACAACCTGCAGCAACGGGTAACCGAGTTGGAAAATGAAGAGCCACAGTATAAAGGCTTCTAGCCTGCCGGGAACGAGGGGGAGAGACTCCCTCTTTCTTGGCTTTTCTGGCAAAGGCTGACGGAGGTGGAGCATGCCTGACTGGTTAAATATTTTGCTGCGCTCAGTGGGAGCGCTGGCGTACTTGTTTATTCTCACCAAAATTATCGGAAAGCGGCAAATCAAGCAGCTGACGCTCATTGAATACATCGTCGGAATCACGATTGGTTCCATTGCCGCCTTCATGGCGACGGAAATGGACGGGCCGATTGTTCACAGTTTGATTGCCATGGGTGTTTTTGCGATTGTCCCCGTCCTGATGGAATGGCTGACGCTCAAAAGTAAAGTGCTGCGCGATTTTTTCGAAGGCAAGTCGACCGTTCTTATTAAAGAAGGGAAAATTTTGGAGGACAATCTGAAAAAGGAACGTCTGACGGCGGAAGATTTGCTGGAGCAGCTGCGAATCAAAAACGTGTTCCGGGTCGCAGATGTGGAATTCGCCCTGATGGAAACAAACGGGGAACTGAGCGTGCTGTTGAAGTCCGAGAACCAACCCGTGACGCCGCAGCAATTGGAAATGACGGTGCCGCCGGCGGAAGAGGGACAGGTCGTCATTATGGATGGCGTCATCATGGACGAGCCGTTGGCGACTGCGGGCTACAATCGCCGCTGGGTGCGCACGCAGCTGCAAAAAGCGGGCGTGGCGCTGGAGAACGTGTTTCTCGGCCAGGTCGACAAAGGCGGAGAGCTGTACCTTGATTTGTATGACGACAAAATTCAGGTGCCGGCTCCGCAAGCGATGAAGCTGACGTTTGCGACACTGAAAAAATGCCAGGCTGATCTGGAGTTGTTTGCCTTGGGGACGAAAAGCGAGGAGGCCAAACAGACCTATCAGCGTGACGCGGAGCAATTGCAGCAAGTCATCGACCAAGTCAAGCCGTTTTTGATACGGTGAAAAAGGAGCGAAAGAAGAGTGGCGGATCAAAAAAAGAAGAATCTGACCCCGGTGCAGCAGGAGTATCAGCAGCTGGCGAAGCGCCATGAGCCGAAGCCTCCGCTCGTACGCAACTTCACCCGCGCCTTTTTGGTAGGGGGTGCCATCTGCCTGATTGGACAGGGGATTACAGAGATGTTCATCCGATACTTTGATTTTACCGAGAAAACGGCGGGAAATCCCACAGTCGCTGTCCTGATCCTGCTCTCGGCGCTGCTCACGGGTTTGGGCGTCTACGACCGGATCGCGCAATGGGCAGGGGCGGGCACGAGTGTTCCGGTGACCGGTTTTGCCAACTCGATTACCTCAGCTGCCATCGAGCATCGCAGCGAAGGGCTGGTGCTTGGCGTAGGCGGCAATATGTTCAAGCTGGCAGGCTCTGTCATCGTGTTTGGTGTTGCTGCCGCATTCGTCATCGGTCTGTTGAAAACGTTGTTTACGATGGGAGGGTGACGCATGCGCCAGGGTCATCAGTCGTGGGTGTTTCCCTCCAAGCCGGTTATTCTCGGCCACGCTGCCATCGGTGGGCCGTTCGAAGCGCAGGGGCCGTTGGCAGAGGATTTCGATACGCTGCACGGGGATTTGATGATAGGTCAAGAAAGCTGGGAAAAGGCAGAAAAAGTGCTGCTGGAGGAAGCGTGCTCGAAAGCCATCGAAAAAGCGGGGCTGACGAAGGAGCAAATCAACTTTTTGCTCGCCGGCGATTTGATGAACCAGATCATTTCCGCCAGCTTTTCCGCCCGCACGCTGGCGATTCCCTTTCTCGGCATTTTCGGAGCGTGCTCGACCGCCATGGAAGGCTTGGCGCTGGCTGCGCAGCTCGTGGACAGCCAGGCGGCGGACTGCGTGCTCGCGGCGACGTCCAGCCATAACGGGGCGGCAGAAAAGCAGTATCGCTACCCGACCGAGTACGGTTCCCAGAAGCCGCCGACCGCTCAGTGGACGGTCACGGGAGCTGGGGCGGCCGTGGTTGGCAACAAAGGCGCTGGTTTGCGCGTCACCGGTGCCACAATTGGCCGGGTCGTCGACATGGGGATGACCGATCCGTTCAACATGGGGGCGGCGATGGCTCCGGCTGCGCTGTCAACGATCGAAACGCATTTTCGCGACTTCCAGCTTCCGCACGACCACTACGACCTGGTGGTAACGGGAGACTTGGGGAAGGTGGGGCATGCAATTTTGTCGGAACTATTGCCCAAGCATAACGTGATGGTGCCGCTGCAGCGCTACATCGATTGCGGGAAGCTCATCTACGGAGACAACCCGAATGTCTGGTCCGGGGGGAGCGGCTGCGGCTGCGTGGCGACCGTTACCTATGGCCACCTGCTGCGGAGGATGCGCGCGGGCGAATGGAAGCGGATGCTGGTGGTGGCGACAGGCGCGCTGCTCTCGCCGATTTCATATCAGCAGGGAGAGAGCATCCCTTGCGTCGCCCACGCCGTGGCCATCGAGTCCGAGTGACCTGGAGGGTGATAGCATGACGTTTGTATGGGCATTTCTCGTAGGAGGAATCATTTGTGTGATCGGCCAATTTCTCATGGATGTCGTCAAGCTGACTCCGGCACACACCATGTCATCGCTGGTGGTCGCCGGGGCGGTGCTGGACGGCTTCGGGCTGTATGAGCCGCTCGTCCAGTTTGCCGGGGCAGGCGCTACCGTTCCCATCACCAGCTTCGGCAATGCCCTCGTCCACGGAGCAATGGCCGAAGCGGAGCAGCACGGACTGATCGGCATTGTCACCGGCATTTTTGAAGTGACCAGCGCAGGCATATCGGCGGCGATCGTCTTTGGCTTTTTGATGGCGCTCCTTTTCCGGCCCAAAGGCTAACGGACGAAAAGGGGCGTCATATGTTACCTGTGCTGCCAAAATGCTTGAATTGAACCTGCTTTCGCCAGCTAGTAGAATGATGGCGTAAGGAGGGGATGTTCATGTCATGGGTGAAAAAAACAGTGACGACCCTGCTCGCGGCGATGCTTGCCGTCGCGTTTGTTTGCCCTGCCGAATCTTTTGCCGCGCCTCTCTTGAAGCGAGGCAGCGAGAGCGGGGATGTATGGGATTTGCAGTACCGTCTGCAACTGCTGGGGTATTACACGGACCGGCTGGATGGCATCTACGGAGCGAACACCGTCCAGGCAGTCAAAACGTTTCAAAAAGCATATGGATTGCCAGTCGATGGCGTCGCTGGTACACATACATGGCGGGCGTTAAAAAAAGTATCGGTCAATCAAAACGAGATGCAAATGCTCGCCCAGCTGGTTTATTCGGAAGCACGGGGAGAAAGCTTTACGGGGCAGGTAGCCGTCGCGGCGGTCGCCCTGAATCGCCTTCAATCCAAAGACTTTCCGGACACGCTCAAAGGAGTCATTTTCGAGCCGTACGCGTTTACGGCGGTTCTGGATGGACAGTACTGGTTGAGCCCCAACAAGACGGCCTACCGGGCCGCATGGGAAGCCGTAAGAGGCTGGGACCCAACCAATGGTGCGCTCTATTACTTCAATCCATCGACCGCCACGTCCAAATGGATCTGGACTCGTCCGCAAGTAATGAAGATCGGCAAGCATATTTTCGCCAAATAACAAAAGCACAGAGCAAAAGGCTCTTGATATTGGGTACGCCACGTGCCGATCAAGGGCCTTTTTTCATTCAGGCAAACGGCCCGGTGCAAAGGCGCCGCTCGGTCAAAAGCTCTCGAAGCGGCTATGGCTGTCTGGAAACAATTGTACATTGAGTTCCCGAAATGTTTCGATACAATGATACGAAAAGGATTTCAAATCGCTTTTTTGGAGGATGATGATGAGGAAACAGTTGATCCTGGCCTCGCTGGCAGCCTTGCTGGTCATCGGCGCGCCGGTCGCAGAGGCAAAGATAAACGAGACGAATGCGACACCTTATACAGACATTGCAGACCATTGGGCCAAAAAAGAAATCGAGAAACTGTACATAAGCGGAGCCGTTGGCGATGCCGAATCGTTCCGCCCGGACGATCCGGTCACACGCGGCGAGCTGGTGACGATGTTCGTGAAGGCAAAGGGCATTGCGCCCGCAGCGACCAGCCAATCGCCGTTTGCCGACGTTCCCGCAAGCAGTTGGATGGCTCCTTTTGCCGAAACCGCTTATCGGCTGGGAATCGTTCATGGGACCAGACAGGGAAGCCAGGTGCTTTTGAAGACGGACGAGCCTGTCACGCGAGAAGAGCTGGTATCCATTTTGGTTCGCTCCAGGGGCGAAAGCGGTGCCGCCAACCAGCTGAAATGGTCGACGACGATCCAGACGCTGGCCAAGTACCCGGATGGACAGCGCGTGGACAAGAGTTACCAGCGGGCATTTGTATACGCATTGGAAAAAGGCTTGGTCAGTCCGTATGCCGACGGTACTTTGAAGCCGAAAAACGCGATGACGAGGGCGGAAGCCGCCACGTATGCGGCTTTGCATTTGCTCAACGGCCAGACGGCGAAAAGGACGCAGCAGCTTGTTAACGGAACCGCTTACAAGCAGGCGCTGACCGTCCAGACGACGGCCTACAGCTATGCGAACCAGCCGATCCTGTCGTATCTGGAGTATCCGCTGCGCGAGGGAGTCGTCGCGGTCGATCCGGCTGTCATTCCGCTGGGAAGCCATCTGTATATCGACGGCTACGGCTATGCGGTCGCGGCCGACATCGGCGGCGCCGTCAAGCAGCGTCATGTGGACTTGTATGTGCCGACCTTGCAAGAAGCCAGAAGCTACGGCATGAAGCAAGGTGTAAAAGTGTACGTACTGGATTAACGCAAAAGATTTCAAACATATTTCCTGCTCTTTCCACTCATACTAACGGTGGAAAGGGTGGGATTTTTTTGTGGGGCTGGGTATTTGCCGGATTGCTTGTGTTGCTGATACTGCTGGCCATCACGCCAGTCAAAATCACGTGTTACTACAGTCGAAAAGAGGAAGACGACCAGTTGACCATCGAGATCACGTTATGGCACGGTCTTTTTTCCCGCAAATACGAAATACCGATGCTGCTGTTCAAAGTGTCTCCAGCCGGCCCGGAGCTGGTCGCGAAGGTGGACACGATCCAGCAAGGAAGCAAAATCCAGGAGAAGGTCAAAGATTTTACGCGCAGACAGGTGAAAAAGTGGTACCACAACTACCGGGAGCTGGTCGACCGGGTGCGGGATTTGTTGCCGCTGATCCAAAACTTGTGCAAGCAGATTCACTGCACCAAGCTGGAGTGGCATACGCTTTTGGGCACAGGGCAGGCGGCTGAGACCGGGGCCTTGACGGGGGTCATCTGGGGAGTCAAAAGCGTGATTGTCGGTGTCTTGTCGCATTCCATATCGTTGCGCACGATGCCGAAGATGAGTGTCCAGCCTGTCTGGAACGCAGCGGTCATCCAGTCGACTTTTCGCTGCGAGCTTCATTTTTACCTGGGCCATTTTCTTGCTTCTTTATTGAAAATCGCTCTGCGCATCCGAAAAAGCAGCCAGCGCAAATGGCAATCGACGCCATCGCAGGCGTAAAACGTCTGCCCTCGGAGCGATTCAGCATTCTTTGCAGGGACAACGGTACATGCTCTGAAAACGTTGGGGGAATGTTAACAGATGAGACATACAGGAAGGAGGAGCAGCTTACTATGGCAGACCATCCGATTCAAGGCCTGATGCGCACGGCGATGGAAAATCTCAAGCAAATGGTCGATGTCAACACGATTATCGGCGATCCGGTCGAGACACCGGACGGGAGCGTGATTCTCCCGATCTCGAAAGTAGGATTTGGCTTTGCGGCAGGGGGGAGCGAGTTTCAGTACGACCAGCACCACCAGGGAATCGCAGGCCATCCGTTTGGGGGCGGTAGCGGGGGCGGCGTTTCAATCACTCCGGTTGCCTTTTTAGTGGTCGGAAAACAAGGAATTCGCTCCATACCGCTTGAAAATACGACGCATCTGTACGACCGGATTCTCGATTCGGTTCCGCAGCTGGTGGACAAGATGCAGTCGCTGTTTAAAAAGCATGACGAACCGCCGGTGCATGCCCAGCCGGTAAAGGGAAGAGTAGACGAGCACGACCTGGAAGAGCTGATGGACCGGGGATAAAAAACAAACAGGTATGCGGCCTAGGAGCTAGGGCATACCTGTTTGTTTTATGGGGCGAGGCCCGCAAGCCTTTTACCACCGTTGATTGAAAAACAAGCCAGTCCGCGCGGCAAAGCAAAACTGCATGGCGGAAGCTGTCGTCCGCTCGTACGGATTGGCCGAGAGCGCCGCGTCATACGGGCGGGCGAACGAGGCAAACGGCTTGCTCTGCACCCGAATGACTTCCTCGCGAAGAGAGCGGGACAGGCGAGCCATTTCTTTGGCGAAACCGGAAAAGTCGGCAGACACCGCCTCGCGCCACGTCGCCTCATGCAAGGCGATCTGCCCATCCGGCTGTACGCGCAGGCCGTAGCCGCCGAGCGCTCCATCGGTCGCTTGCGCCAATCGCGTAAACGTCTCCAGCTTTTGCGTCGCCCAGCCGGAAAACGGATCCGCCAAGAAAGCATGCAGGCGGTTATAGATGTTGACGAGCGTGCGGGTATGCCGCAGGATGAACTCCACGTCCGGCGCGATTTCGATGAAAATATCGTTCGCCTCCGCCCTCAGCAGGGAAAGCTGCACCGCCCCGTCTGAGAGTGCGATCTGGTTGGAAGGGCTTGTATGCAGTGTGCCATCCCACCAAAAGACGGCGTCGGTCGCTTTCTTCGTGATGGGCTCCCGTCCAGGCGAACCAGCGGCGTGATCCCTGCCTGGCACAAACTGCTGCGGGCTATCCGCAACGACGGCAGGAGCGTCGCCCGGCAACGCCTTGCCTGTCAGGGACTGTCTGCTCGCGAGCGAGACGATGCGCAAACGGTGCGTACCGTTCGCTGCTTGCGAATGGGCCTGGACAACTGCCGCCTCGGGAACAGATGAGACGACTGCTTGCTGATGGATCGCGCTGGTTGGCCGAGCCGGATCAAACTCGCGCGCAGCCTGATCCAGGTCGGCAAAAAGGCGGTACAGGCGGGACAGGGAATCGGAGAGATCAGTCATCCACTGTTGCTGCCGGGTGTAGTAGGGCTGCAGGCTATAGCCAAAAACCGGCGCGACAGGTGCGCTGAGCTTCGCCTGGACCATCTGGAAATGGTAGCGGCCTACTCGCTGGCTATACGGAATGTGGCTGATTCGATCTACTTTCAAGCCGATCCCCTCCCCCCGAATATATGGAACCCCATGGAAATTATCGTCTGTTCCCTTCCATTATAGACGATGCCTACTCCATTTCAATGAGCAGATCGCCGGTTTCGATCGCTTCGCCCGCTTTGACGTAAACGGCCTTGATTTTTCCGTCCTGCGGCGCCTGAATCGTTGTCTCCATCTTCATCGCTTCGCTGACGAGGAGGTGCTCGCCTTTGCGCACCTTGTCCCCTTCGGACACCAGCACCTTCAGCACTTTGCCTGGCATCGAGGCACCCAGGTGAGCGGCATTTTGCGAGTCAGCCTTGCGTCGGATTGTCTCGGACACTTGGGCCGACTGGTCGCGGACAAAAATTTCCCGCGGCTGACCGTTCAACTCGAAGTAGATGATGCGTCGGCCGTCCGGATGCAGCTCGCCTATGGCAACCAGCTTGATAATCAATGTTTTTCCGCGCTCGATTGTAATAGCCGTCTCTTCGCCTGGACGCAGCCCGTAGAAGAACGTAGGGGTGTTCAGGACGGACAGATCGCCGTATTCTTTCAGGCGCTGGTCGTATTGCAGGTACACCTGCGGGTACATGATGTACGAGAGCACGTCCAGCTCGCTCGGCTCGCGTCCGATTTTTTCCTCCAGTTCGGCGGCGACCTCGGTAAAATCAATCGGCGCCAGCAACTCGCCCGGACGAGCGGTGAAAGCATCGCGGCCTTTCAGGACGAGCTGTTGCAGTCGTTTTGGGAAGCCGCCCGGCGGTTGGCCCAGGTAGCCCTGGAAAAACTGGATGACGGAATCCGGGAAGTCGAGACGCTCGCCCTTTTCCCAAATATTTTCTTCATTCAGGTTGTTTTGCACCATGAACAGGGCCAGATCGCCGACGACCTTGGAGGAAGGGGTGACCTTCACGATGTCGCCGCACATCTGGTTGACGACAGCGTACATGCGCTTCACTTCGTCCCAGCGGCCTTCCAGACCGACCGCTTTGGCCTGCTGCTCCAGGTTGGTGTACTGGCCGCCCGGCATCTCGTGGATGTAGACCTCTGTGTTGCTGGCCTTCATGCCGCTTTCGAAGCCTTGGTAGTACGGGCGGACATCCTCCCAGTAATCGGACAGCTTGTTGAACGAGTCAAGCGACAGGCCCGTATCGCGCTCGGTATGGGCGAGGCTCGCGATCAACCCGTTCAGGCTCGGCTGCGAGGTCAGACCGGACATGGAGCTGACGCATGCATCGACGATATCGACTCCGGCTTCGACGGCTTTCAAGAGCATGGCCGCACCATTGCCGGATGTGTCGTGCGTGTGCAGGTGAATCGGAATGCCGATCTCCTGTTTCAAGGCGCGAATCAGTTCATAGGCAGCGTAAGGCTTCAAGAGGCCCGCCATGTCTTTGATGGCGAGGATGTGCGCCCCGGCTTTTTCCAGTTCTTTGGCCAGGTTGACGTAGTAGGCCAGGGTGTATTTCGTCTTCGTCGGGTCCAAAATGTCGCCGGTATAGCAAATCGCCGCCTCGGCCACTTTGCCTGTTTCGCGCACCGCATCAATCGCTGTCTGCATGCCCGGCAGCCAGTTCAGGCTGTCGAAGATCCGGAAGACGTCGATGCCATTGGCTGCGGATGCTTTGACAAACGCCTGAATGACGTTGTCCGGGTAGTTCGTGTAGCCGACCGCGTTCGCCCCGCGCAAAAGCATCTGGAACAGGATGTTCGGGATGCGCTCGCGCAAAATTTGCAGCCGCTCCCAGGGAGATTCCTGCAAGAAGCGCATGGACGTATCAAACGTAGCGCCGCCCCACATTTCCAGGGAGAAAAGTCCCGCCCCGAGCTTGCCCGTCGCTTCGGCAATCGAGGCGAGGTCGTAGGTGCGCACGCGTGTGGCAAACAGCGACTGGTGCGCATCGCGGAAGGTCGTGTCGGTAACGAGCACCTGTTTTTGCTCTTGTATCCAGCGAACCAGGCCGTCTGCGCCTTCCCGGTCGAGAATTTGCTTCGTGCCGTCCGGATACGGCTGGGCAAACGGCGTGCGCGGGATGCGCGGAGAGTCAAAGTGCGGCTTTTTGTCCGGCTTCGCCATCCCTGGATACCCATTGACAATCGTGTTCCCGATGTACGATAGTAATTTCGAACCCCTGTCCTGACGACTAGGGAATACAAACAGCTCCGGTTTGGTATCGATGAAGGAGGTGTCGTAGTTTCCGCTGAGAAAATCAGGGTGCGTGACGACATTCTCCAGGAACGGCAGGTTGGTTTTCACGCCACGAATGCGGAATTCACGCAACGTTCTGAGCATTTTGCGCGCGGCCTGGTCAAAGCTTGTCCCGTACGTGGAGATTTTGACCAAAAGCGAATCGTAGTACGGCGTGATGATCGCGCCGGGGTAGCCGTTCCCGCCGTCAAGACGAACGCCGAAGCCACCGCCGGACCGCCAGGCTGACAGACGGCCAGCATCGGGCAGGAAGTTGTTTTCCGCATCTTCGGTCGTGACGCGACACTGGATGGCATAGCCGCTCATGTGAATCTGCGATTGCGAGGCGATCCCGATTTCCGGATTGGAGAGAGCGTGCCCTTCTGCGATGCGGATTTGCGACTGCACGATGTCAATGCCCGTAATCAGCTCGGTGATGGTATGCTCCACCTGAATGCGCGGATTGACTTCAATGAAGTAAAAGCGCTTGTCCGGCGTGAGCAAAAACTCGACCGTCCCTGCGTTGGAGTAGCCTGCTTTTTTCATGAGGGTGAGAGCCGCCTGGCAAATTTCTTCCCGCAGGCTGTCGTCGAGAGAGAGGCTTGGCGCCACTTCCACGACTTTTTGATGGCGTCTTTGGACGGAGCAGTCGCGCTCGTACAAATGCACGATGTTGCCGTGGTTGTCGCCCAGAATTTGCACTTCGATATGTTTGGGCTGTTCCAGATACCGCTCCAAATAGACTTTGGCGTTGCCGAACGATGAACGTGCCTCGGAACGGGCGCGATCCAGCGACTCCTGCAACTCGTCCTGGCTGCGCACAATGCGCATGCCGCGGCCGCCGCCGCCGGAAACCCCCTTGATGATGATCGGATAGCCGTATTCCTTGGCAAACAGGAGAGCCTCCTGCAGCGATTCGATCGGCTCCGGCGTCCCTGGAATGACCGGAATTTGCGCTTCGATGGCAAGCTTTCGCGCTTCTACCTTGTCGCCGAACTTTTCGATCAATTCAGGAGAAGGTCCGATGAAAATGATGCCTTCCTCCTGGCAGCGCTTGGCGAATTCGGCATTTTCGGCGAGGAAGCCGTACCCTGGGTGGATCGCATCGACATCGTTGCGCTTGGCGATCTCGATGATGCTGTCAATGTCCAGGTAGGCTTCAATCGGGCCTTTTCCGGCCCCGACCAGGTAGGACTCGTCCGCTTTGAAACGATGAATCGAGACGTTGTCTTGCTCGGAGTAAATCGCAACCGTGCGAATGCCGAGCTCAGTGGCAGCCCGGAAGATACGGATTGCAATTTCTCCGCGGTTTGCTACCAGTAACCGATTGATCTTTCCTTTTGCCAAATCTCTCTCTCCCTCCGTCTCAGCGCGAGACATAAAAATTTATATAGAATAAATATACAAAATTTTCGCTACGCAAAACACCCTTTATTTCTTTTCCGCCATTTTCCGCCATCTATCAAGGAACAGACTGGAGTGAATCGAGTTGCACAGGCAGCTTCCCGTTTTTGTCTATGGTACGTTGTTAAGAGGCTTTTCCAATCATGCCATCTGTGTCAAGCCGTTTCCCCATACAGAACGCAAGGCGACGATCCGGGGGGAAATCTATCATTTGCCAGAAGGCTATCCCGGCTTATTGATAGGAGCGGAGGAGAAGAACGAGGCAGAAGTGACAGGCGCTGTCCTTGATTTTGCCCCCGAAGTGTACGACAAGGCACTCGCCGTCCTCGACGAGTTGGAGACGTATTACGGAGAGGGAGATCCGCGCAACGAGTACGAGCGGATGATCGTCGCAGCCCGTTTGGCCGACACCGGACAGGAGGTTTTGGTGTACGTCTATCGCTATCTGGATCAGGAGTACGCAAGGCAGGCCGGAACGAAGGTAGCGCATGGCGACTGGCGACGGTTCATGGAAGGGAGCGGCTGAATACGGGAGGCGCGTTTTGCCAAAACTGGTAGGGTAAAGGAGGGACCCTGCCATGGAATTGATGAATGCAACCCCTGCGCAAATCTGGCGCTTGCTGATTCCGCCAAGCTACTGGATGTTTTCTGCGGAAGTTCCCGAGGATGAACTGATCTTCCATTATCGCGACCATATTTATTTTGTGAACCAGGATGGCTCGGTGTTGGCGCTGCCCAAGCCCGCCTGCTTCGAGACGCTCGATATGGGCACGCTGCTGGAGTATTTGGCGACGTCTGACGACACGATTGACTTTGACGATGAGGGCGAGTTCGATTACGGTTTTGTGCTGAAGCAGATGGGCTACATCGTCCCCGTCAGGGAGAAGCGGGAGAAGGCTACCTATCAGGTCGAAATTATCAACACCGCCCTGCCAAAAGCGCACGGAACCCGCTACGAGATGAAGCATGTCGACTTCGGCTTCGCCCTCTATCACGCGCTGATGCGCTGCCACGAGCTCAACGCGAAAACGGACTGGGAGTACGAGCACGAAGTAAAGCGGATCGTGAAGGTCGATGCCAAGACTTCGGGGAAAGTGCACGTGAATCTGTAATTTCTCCTATTGGCATAGTGAAAAAAAGTGAATGATAGGGTATGATAAATAAGGTACATATAAAACAATTGGTGAGGAGGAAGAAATCATGACAACTGCTGTTGAACGCAAAGGCGCATTTGTTTTCAAAGGGGGTCCTGTAACCCTGCTCGGTCCGGAAATCAAAGTGGGCGATACAGCTCCTAACTTCACCGTAGTAGGCGGCGACCTGTCTCCTGTCACACTGGACGATTTCAAAGGAACCGTCCGCATCATCTCTGTCATCCCGTCCATCGACACGGGTGTTTGCGACGCGCAAACTCGCCGCTTCAACGAAGAGGCTGCCGGTCTGGAAGGCGTAACCGTGCTGACTGTATCCGTTGACCTGCCATTCGCGCAAAACCGCTGGTGCGGTGCTGCCGGCATCGACAAAGTGAAAACCGTATCCGACCACAAAGACCTGTCCTTCGGTACTGCGTACGGCGTCGCGATCAAGGAGTTCCGTCTCTTGTCCCGCGCTGTATTCGTCATCGATGCAAACGACAAGGTTGTCTATGCAGAATACGTGCCTGCTGCTGGCGAGCATCCAAACTACGAAGCTGCGATCGCTGCTGCGAAAGCTGCGAAGTAAGTTTCGCGTCATAAGCTCGCGTAACGAAACCCCCTGTTCTTTCCTATGAGACGAGCAGGGGGTTTTTGCCATGTCCGAGGTTCAACCTGTTTCCTGTGTCTGGAAATGGCAGCGGCTGCGGCTGGAAGTATGCCATGGCGACGCCGTGCACAATCCCGCCGAGCAGCTCGACGGATATTTGGCCGCCATGTCGCGGGCCTGCTCCATTCTGCAGTGGAAGGCACCTGAGCAGCCAGGCTGGTATTTGTTCGCCGTGCGCGGCCGGTGGAGCCAGGGAGACGCGGGAGATTGAGGTCCGAAAGAACGGGCAAAGCCGTCCACTGTAGCAGCACGACAGAAGGGAGTTGTCCGTGCGGCGGGTCTTTTTGTTATACTGGACAGCAGGAATAGCAGGGAAGACCCAAAGGGAGAGACAACATGCAGGAAGAATTGATACGGTTTACGGCAGACGAGGCAGATGCGGGCCAGACGGTACGGGAAGTGCTGCAAAAGCGCTACGGTGTGTCGCGCCGCTTGCTGATCCGGGCCAAATTCAAAGGAACGATTACGCGCAACGGCACGCTCGTGTACGTGAACGAACGGCTGCAAGCCGGGGATGAACTGGCTGTCATGCTGGACATAGAAGAGGAAGAGACGGTAGCTCCCGAGGAAATGCCGCTTGGCATTCGCTACGAGGACGAGGATTTGATGGTGATCGCAAAGCCGGCTGGTCTGGTCGTGCATCCGACGGGCAACCATCCGGGCGGCACGCTTGCCAACGGCGTGATCGCCTACTGGAAAAAGCGCGGCGAAGCGAGAAGATTTCGCGCCGTCAACCGCCTGGACAAGGATACGTCCGGCTTGATGATTGTCGCGAAAAACCAGTGGGCGCACGAGCAGTTCAGCCGCATGCAGCAGGAGGGAACGCTGCACCGCTATTACCAGGCGATTGCCGAGGGGATCGTCGCATCGGAGGAAGGGACGATTGATGCGCCGATCGGGCTGGCGGAAAACTCGTTTATCACGCGGCAGATTCGGCCGGATGGACAAGCGGCCGTCACGCACTATCGCGTGCTGGCCCGCGGCGAGGGCATGACGTTCCTGGAGCTGAAGCTTTCGACGGGGCGCACCCATCAGATTCGGGTGCACATGCAGAGCATCGGACATTCGCTGGCAGGCGACGACTTGTACGCAGGCGGTCGGGAGCATATCGGCAGGCAGGCGCTGCACGCGGCGCGGCTGTCTTTTGTCCACCCGCGCAGCAAGGAGACGATGGCGTTTGCAGAGCCGCTGCCAGACGACATGCAGGCGTTGTTGCATACGTTTTTTCCCGCGCTGCCTGCAAACGACAAGGAAGGGATGTAGCCGAAAAATTCGGCAATTTCCTCTGGAAAGCGGAAAGTGTTTTCGCTATGATAGAAGAAACAGGAAATACGCTGTAAACAGACAGCTGGTTGTCTGCGGGGAAAAATCCCGCAAGATTTTTTTCGGTAGCAGACAGACCCAGCTTGCGCCTGGCGCATGTTTCGGTCCATGTGACAAGAGACGGGGGGACCCCTCTTGTTTGTCATGCGCCGAAAATGGCTTACGGGGGTGAGCTGGGTTTTTTGTGTCCAAAGAAAAGGAGGGGAGCGCATGAAAGTCGTCTCCTATCGGTCAAGCGAGCAAGCGGCCTGGCGGGCAGGGCTCGTGCTGGGCGAAACAGTCAGGGACATCGCGCAGGCTCTGCCAGGCGCGCCGTGTACGGTGCAGGAGCTGCTGGAGCAGTGGGACGTGTGGAGGGAGCGGCTGGCGTCGATTTCCGAAAGCGCACCTGCTTTGGAAGCAGACGTGGCGTTGCAGGAGGTGCGCCTTGGATCGCCGCTGCCGCGTCCTGCCAGCTTTCGCGATTTTTACGCCTTCGAGGCGCATGTGAAGACAGCGCGGGCGCGTCGCGGGCTGGAGATGATTCCCGAATGGTACGAGTTTCCCGTCTTTTATTTTTCCAATGCGGCGGCCTTTAGCGGGCCAGAGGCGAGCATTCGGCGGCCGAAGACGACCCGGTGGCTGGACTACGAGTTGGAAGTGGCTTGCGTCATCGGCAAGGCGGGAACGGACATCCCTGTGGAGCGGGCGCACGAGCATATTGCGGGCTACTCGATTTTAAACGACTGGAGCGCGCGCGATATTCAGCGCGAAGAGGTCAAGGTCGGGCTGGGGCCAGCCAAAGGCAAGGACTTTGCCACCTCGATGGGGCCGTGGCTGGTGACGCCAGACGAGCTGGAGGATGTACGTATAGCAGGGGAACAAGGCGACCGCTACGATCTCGCGATGGTGGCGCGGGTAAACGGCGTCGAGTATTCCCGCGGCAATTTGCGCGATATCCACTATACGTTTGCGGAAATGATCGCGCGCGCCTCGCAGGACTGCATGCTGTATCCGGGGGACGTCATCGGCTCGGGCACGGTCGGCACCGGCTGCATTTTGGAACTGGGGCCGGAAAAGCACGGCTGGCTTGCGCCGGGAGATGTAGTCGAGCTGGAAGTCGAACGCCTCGGTGTGCTCGTCAATACGATCAGCGAATAAATCACGCCGAAAAAAGGGGGAAGCAGAATGGCTTTTTACCACCGCATGGGAGAGGTGCCGCAAAAGCGACACACGACGTTTTACAAGCCGAATGGAGAGCTGTACCGCGAGCAGGTCATGGGTACGAAAGGCTTTTCCGGGATTCAGTCGATCCTCTATCACCACAACCCGCCGACACAGGTGCGCGAGACGCGCAAATACGCGGACGTGCGCCTGGAATTCGTCGAGCAGGCGGAGTTGAAGCATCAGCACTTCAAGACGTTTGATCTGCCGCCGGGGGGCGATCCGATTTTTGGCCGCCGTTATTTGCTCGGGAACAGCGACGTGGTCATGGGCGTCTGCTCGCCAACGGAGCCGATGGACTATTTTTACCGCAATGCGGACGGGGACGAGGTCGTGTTTGTCCACGAGGGCGAGGGCGAGCTGCAGACGATTTTCGGCACGATTGTCTACAGACCTGGCGATTACCTGGTCATCCCGATCGGAACGACGTACCGGATCGTGCCCGCGGTGCAGAGTCGCTTTTTGGTGATCGAGTCGCAAAACGAAATCGTCGCTCCGAAGCGCTATCGCAACGAGCACGGTCAATTGTTGGAACATTCGCCGTTTTGCGAACGGGATATACGCGTGCCGGAAAAGCTGGAGACGCATGTGGAGAGCGGCAGCTTCGAAGTGCGCGTCAAGCGGCAGTCGGTCGTCTACAGCTACTTTTTCGACTTCCACCCGTTTGATGTCGTGGGCTGGGACGGCTACCTGTATCCGTATGCGCTGAGCATCCACGATTTCGAGCCGATAACGGGCCGGATTCATCAGCCGCCGCCGGTCCACCAGACGTTTGCCGGACAAAACTTCGTCATCTGCTCGTTCGTCCCGCGTCTGTACGACTACCATCCGCAGGCGATCCCTGCGCCGTACTACCACAGTAATGTCGAGAGCGACGAGGTGTTATACTACGTCGACGGCAACTTCATGAGCCGAAAAGGCGTCTACGAAGGCTCGATTACCCTGCACCCGATGGGAATTCCCCACGGGCCGCACCCTGGCAAGGTGGAGGCCAGCATCGGCAAAAAAGAAACGAAGGAACTGGCGGTGATGCTCGATACGTTCCGGCCGCTTTTCGTCACCAAAGAGGCGTTGGCGGTGGAGGACGAAGCGTACATGTCGAGCTGGCTGCCGTCCGAGTGAACGACGTAAAAAGGCGGGATCGGAATGGAAATCGCAATTCGCGAACTGGAGCGTCAGGACAAATACAAGCTGTTGATCGGCTGCATCGTGCCGCGGCCGATTGCCTGGGTAACCTCGCACGATGACAAGGGAGTCGTCAATGCCGCTCCCTTCAGCTATTTCAACGTTGCAAGCATCGAGCCGATGATGGTCTCTGTCGCCGTTATGCGCAAGCCGGGCAGCGTCAGGAAAGATACGGCGCGAAACATTTTGCAGACAGGCGAGTTCGTCGTCAATATGGTGGACATCCACAATGTCGATGCGGTCAACCAGACGTCGGCCGACTACCCGCCGGAAGTAAGCGAGGTAGACGCGCTCGGACTGGAGGTCGCGCCCTCTGCGGCGGTCCGGGTTCCGCGGCTTCTCGCGTCGCGCATTCATTTTGAATGCAGGCTGCATCAGATGGTGGAGCTGGGTACCCCTATTACTTCCGATCTCATCATCGGCGAGGTCGTGCATGTGCATGTCGCCGATGAGCTGTATCACGCGGGCAGGATTGACCCGCATGCCTTTGCGCCCGTGAGCAGGCTGGCGGGGCATACGTACGCGACACTGGGCGATTTGTTTGACCGTCCGCGTCCCGTCTACGATCCGTCTGCCGGGTCCAAATAGCGCCAGGCGTCAACAGAAAGTGTCAACCGAAAGCAAAGAACCGTTCCCGCTGTGCGCTGGAACGGTTTTTCGCGTGTCCGCTAGTTCAGGCCGGGATAGCGGGAGATGGCGTCCGGCCTGATCCAGCGGTTGTAGTCCGAGGCAGTTCCGGCATTGGCCGGCGTGCCGTACGGGGTGGCGTTCGGCTCTTGCCCCAGCGGATGGATCACGTTTTGCTGGTAGTACAGCTCGCGATCGCTTTGGATGTAGGAGCGATCCTGCCAGCCAGCGGAGGTGCATCCGCTTGTGAACAGGACCAGAAACAGGAGCAGCATGAACGGCATGGTCGATCACCTCGTATGTAGCGTGACTTTTCCGGCCCGATTTCATACGGGCGAAGCGCATATCCGTCCAGGGACGGAGGACAAATCCCTCTGCGGGCCATTTTGCCGCTGGGCGCTCTCGTATATCCTTATACCTATCAGGCAAGCGTTCGCTAGAGAGAGGAAGGATGGGTACAATGGAAAGACGTCTGTATCGCTCTTCGCAAGATAAACGGTTGTTTGGGGTCTGTGGAGGGATTGCTCAATTTTTGCGTGTGGACTCGACGCTCGTGCGTGTGGGAGTCGTCATTTTGACGGTTTGCACGGGAATCCCGATCTTGCTCTATATTCTTTTGGCGATGATTATGCCAAAAGAGCCGCAATGGACTTACGCGGCTGACGGGTTCGACCTGTACGATGCGCCCATGGCGGGACGAGCGCGGATGAACGACCTCGATTCCGAAATCGAACGCCTGGAAAAGCGGGCGCTGGTGCAGGAAGTTCGTCGTTT
Source organism: Brevibacillus sp. SAFN-007a (assembly GCF_051967035.1). Classification (NCBI taxonomy): domain Bacteria; kingdom Bacillati; phylum Bacillota; class Bacilli; order Caryophanales; family Paenibacillaceae; genus Brevibacillus; species Brevibacillus sp. SAFN-007a. Next base: position 22,801 of record NZ_JBQCKK010000017.1, read on the forward strand.
GCGTGAAGAACTGGGAAAATACAAAGGCTTGTAACCAAAAGAGAAGAGGCTTCCTGCGGCAGGCGGGGGCCTTTTTTCATGGCAAGCACAGCAATTGGTTTCCAGGCACGCTCACGAAAAATCAGCTGTACGAAATCGGCAACTTCTGCGTTTTTCGGCATAACATGTAAGGTGGGAGAATGTACATAGGGAGGGAGAAGCAGTGTATCTCGGCGTGTTCGATTTAAATCAGCGTCTGGAGCAAACCCGCAAAATGCTGCGGGAAAAGCAGCACCTGAAAAAGCTGATTGAAGAAGACATCCAGGAGCTTGAGAAAGATGTTCAGGCTTTGGAAGCGATGACGAACAAAGAAAAGTACGCAACCAGCGGCCAGCGATAACCGATCGCTGACAAAGACAAACGGTCCGAAAAAACCGCAAAAAGTGGCGACTGCGCAAAAGGCAGAGGGCCACTTTTTTCCGTTTGGTTTCAGTTTGGCGAATGGACAGCGATCAGCTTTTCGACGATCCCGGGGAGCAGTTGGATCGCCTCGCTGTCGGTTCCATACGTCTGGCTATCCGCATACGTTCCCTCCATCAGCAAGAGCAGCGTGTAGGCGAGCTCGCGCGGATTGGCTGCGCCCAAGGCGACAGCGCGCTCCAAAAAGGCGACAAAAATCCGTTTTTGATGCGCACAGACCAGCTCGCGAACAGGATGGGCGGGATCGGGAAATTCTACCGCAACGTTGAGAAAGCAGCAGCCGCGACACGCTGCGGAGGACGCGCGGGCAGCCAGATCGGCAAAAAACTGGACGAGCTGCTCCCGCGGCCGATCCGGATGCTTCGCCATGCTTTCGTCCCACTCTTGCCAGAAAGCCGCCTGCTTTTTTTGCATGTAGGCGAGGATCAGGTCGGTTTTCGAAGCAAACTGGCGGTAGACGCTCATCTTGTTCATGCCGGCGCGCTCCACGATCGCGTCGATACTGACGGCGTGGATGCCTTCCTGGTAAAAAAGCTCATCGGCCGCCTGCAAAATCATTTCCAGCGCTTTTTCACGCGGGACCCGGACTCGTTTCGTGGAGGTCATCGGCGAATCAGGCCCCATGCTACGATTTCCACACGTCCGCGACGATCTCGAAGGAGCGCACGCGATCTTCATGACGGTACATTTGCGTCGTAATCATCAATTCATCCGCCTGGGTAGCCGCAAGCAGCTCCTGCAACTTCTGCTTTACCGTGTCCGGATTGCCGATGATGGAGGAGCGAAGCTGGGCGAGCACGGACATTTTTTCGAACTCGCTCCACAGTTCATCCATATTGTCTACTGGCGGCTGGATCGGTTTCAGATCGCCGCGGATGAGGTGGAGGAACGCCTGGTAGTGCGAGGTGGCCAGCCGCTCGGCAAGCTCATCTGTATCTGCTGCCATGACGTTGACGCCCACCATGGCATACGGCTCGGACAGTACGTCGGACGGACGGAAGCAGTGGCGGTAGGTTTGCAGCGCAGGCAAGGTGTAGTTCGGCGAAAAATGGCCGGCAAACGCGAACGGCAGTCCGAGCAGCCCCGCGAGACGCGCCGAAAAATCGCTGGAGCCAAGCAGCCAGATCGGGATGTTCAAGCCTTCGCCGGGAATCGCCCGCAGCGCGCCGGCATTGTCGCTGGTGCGCGGACGCAAATACTCGCGCAGTTCTTCCAGCAGTTCGGGAAAATCGTCTCCGCCAATCCGCAGGTCGCGCCGCAGTGCCCGGGCCGTGCGCTGGTCCGCGCCGGGAGCCCGTCCCAATCCGAGGTCAATTCGTCCCGGATAGAGCGATTCCAGGGTGCCGAACTGTTCGGCAATCACCAGCGGGGCGTGATTGGGCAGCATGATCCCGCCGGAGCCGACGCGCATGGTCGACGTGCCCCCGGCGATGTGGCCGATCAGCACGGCGGTCGCCGAGCTGGCGACACTGGGCATGGCGTGGTGTTCGGCGAGCCAGTAGCGGTGAAATCCCCACTTTTCTACCTTTTGCGCCAGGTCCAGGCTATTTTGAAACGACTGGGCAGCCGTACTGCCTTCTACGATGGGAGCGAGATCCAGCACGGATAGCGGGATGTCGCGCAAAGCTTTTGCCATGAAAAGATGCCTCCTCTGAGGGGAATGTTGTTACTGACCGGTAACAAACGTACTTGCATCTTACGAAGAGGGAAGGGGGCTGTCAATGTTTCAATCGGCTGTGGCGGCACTTTGCGTCCCGTATATCGTTAATGGAAGCAGAAATCCAGGAAAAGTCGCATGTTTTTCCTCAGCTTCTTTTTCCATCCATTGGTCATGAGAAAATCGTCTAAACGGCTGTTTGCCATCTTCAACAAGTGGTGTGCCATCCACTGTAGCGAGTTCGCAAAGAGAAAATCGGCAGACTGACGATTGTCTTTGACGGGGCTGAATACATAACAATCCCTTTTAATGGAACTCCCTTCGGAAACGGGACGATCAAACAGATACCGGATTGCTGCCTTCTTCTTTACACGCGTAACCAAGAAGATCCGGCGTTTGCAGAGCACGTCAAACTTGGCGCACAAATCCCCGATCGAACACATACGTCGTACCCGGATTGTCTACGAGTATATCGAGTTGAGTCTGGTCATGAGCACGTGCTGGCGTCCGTTGTACCGTTTCCGAATAGAAGTCTTCCGGAGAAGCAAACGCTACCCGAAAGTGAAGTTTTACTCGTGCCTTTGTCTCACGAAAGGTCGCCCATTGGTACGTATGGAAGCACAAGGGATCGTGGTCGCATCTACGGTGTGAAAATCACGTTCCATAGCTGGGCGAAGAGAGCATAGTCGGATCCGTTGAACCAAGTCCATGAAAACACGCTGCAACAGGTTGGAATGAAGCTGAAATTTCCTTCCTAAAGCGTCATTTGCAATCGCTCGTAATCCTTCTCGCTGCTGAAGTTGAGCATGCAGAAACAACAGGAGAAAGGCTGAGGTCGTCAGCTTTTTGACATACTTGTCTTGGTCAATAGAAGCAATTTACCAAATGACGAAAGTAAGGTATTTTTGTCCATGGTGGGATCCTTTCAGTGGATTTGGACAGAAACTACTTGACCATTCCATTGTAAAGGGTTTTTTTGTGCCCTCCATACCCAATGAAAAAACACTGAATATTATGTGTATTTCAAGTCCATTAATGCAACGCTAGTGAAAAACTCAATTCTTTAGTTGGAGGACTCACTAACATAAATTGACGTATATTGGATAAGTACCGTGTAATGTATGTTTAAATAAGGAACAAATAAGAAAATTATCCAGTCATTTATATTTGATTCTAAAACCATTAAAAAAGGGGGAGTAAACTGGTTATGAGACGGAGCAAGGTTTGGAAAATAACGGTATCTACAGTCCTGTTGTTGACGTTAGCAGTTGGGAACTTTGGTGTCGAAGCAAAGGAAGAAATAACTACATCAAAAATTAAAAAAGGATCTTTTAAGATTGGAGTAATTGGAAGTGAAGATGAAAGCGCAGTTGGAAAATCTGTTGACCGAGCTGTAAATAAGCTTAAAAAAAGCGGCATTAGTAGCGAAGAGGAATCTCTAACACTATTAGATCAAGACATCGAAGTAATTCCTGACGATATCGATGCACTTTGGGTATCAGAGAAAAATATGAAAAAATCAAAAGTTAAGAAATTATACAAGCAAGCAAAAAAGAGTAAAAAGCCTTTTTATGTATTTGGGGAAAAGCTTGATGCAGAAGAAATCAATAGTACTTTTGAGAGTGAATTAGATATCGCTCCTGAATATAACAAGAACTCTTCGTACTCTCTGGATATGTTTGGGTACAAATTTGAGGATAATCAAGTGAAATTGTCCTCGGTGATCTCTATCAATAGAAGAAATCAAGAGTACGAATTGAAAGACCTTGAGGACATTACCAAAAGATATGATATAAAAATTACCAAGGGCACTAAATCTAAAAAATCGAAATTCAGTTTCTTTAGCCCAAATATTGCATCCGCTGCAGGTATTGATGTTACTTTGCCGGATTCATTCAGTAATATCTATACTTGGGAAACTGAGATTAATCACTTTGTGGATATAAATTCTACCCAGCAGAGACTAGCAAAATCGTATCATGTTTGGGAAGTTTATAAAGATGATACCCCTGGTAATCCTGATACAAAAAGCTATGTTTACTTCCGCGCTGATCAGCCGCTAAACGAGTTCGAACAGTTTCATTCAGATGAATTGATTCAAAGACTTGATGCGGATAAAACAAGCGAAATTATAACGAAGGGCTGGCTTCCTGATGATTCAAGTTTCTCTGGAAGTGTAGATTTAGATCTTTCGTGGCCACCCGGAGCAAGTAATTCCTGGTACACAGACGGAGACATAGAAATTTTTGATTCAAGAGGATCTCTTAGTGGTGACTGGCACAAGTTTAGTGTAGAGGATAATGAATACTTTGATGATGTTCTATCCGATTCTGATGTTTGGGTTGCCTCAATGCAGTACACTATTAGTCAGAAAGCTACAGGACACAAAATTGGTCATGATTTTGAGACCACAATTGATGGTCATACTGGCAGAGCAGAGCCAAATGAAGTAGACGATTGGGATACTTCTGGTAACCTGTACTTTTACTGGGTTGTAAGATAACAGCAACAGGTAATTTGGACCGTTGCTGATGAAGGTAGAAAAAATAAGCGCATATTCTTTTGCGGAAGAGTTTGATGGTAACATTAGTACGATACGCAGAGGTGGAGGTAGCCCAAGTAGTAAAATTAGACAATAATGAGTATTTAATCATTTTCAATGCGATGGCTAATGAAAATAACGAGTAAAGGCACCCCTGCGGAGATTTTCCTTTTACACGCTCGGATTGTCTGGAAAACGGGCAGTCTTGCTCGGCATCGTTCGATGAAGGCTGGCTGCTTTCATCATGGATTGCTTTCATCATGGATATAGCAACGTTTCTCAAATACAAAAGGGGCTGTCTCGAAGTCGAAAATTCGACTGTTGAGACAGCCCCTTTCAAGCGCAAATCAAGCTGCGCAGTCGCCCATGTTTGCAGGCGTCTACTGCTGGGTCAAAATCACCGGCCCGTCGGCTGTAATCGCAATCGTATGCTCGTACTGGGCCGACAGCTTGCCGTCGCGCGTTCTCGCCGTCCACCCGTCCTCGTCGATCGTCGCATGGTAGGTGCCGACATTGAGCATCGGCTCGATGGTGATGACCATGCCTTCCTTGAGGCGCTGACCTCTGCCCGGGGGACCGAAGTGCGGAACGAACGGCTCCTCGTGCATTTCCTGCCCGATCCCGTGCCCCGTGAAGTCGCGGACAACCGAGTAGCCCTGCGCTTGGGCGTAGGTTTGGATGGCGTGGGAAATGTCCCCGATCCGATTGCCGACCACAGCCTGTTCAATGCCCAGGTACAGCGATTTTTCCGTGACCTCAAGCAGTCTTTTCGCCTCCGGGGAGATGGTGCCCACCGCGTACGACCAGGCGGAATCGGCCAGCCAGCCGTTTTTGCGCACGACCATGTCAATGGTGACGATATCTCCGTCGCGCAGCGGCTCCTTTTTCGGGAAGCCGTGGCAGATCACGTCGTTGACCGACGCGCAGGTGGCATATGGATAGCCGTGAAAGCCTTTTTGCTCAGGGGTGGCGCCATGACTGGCCAAAAATTCTTCTACGAATTGATCAATTTCCCAGGTTGTGATCCCGGGACGGATCATCGACGCGATTTCGCGATGGCAGGCGGCCAAAATTTTGCCTGCGGCGTGCATCAGTTCGATTTCTTCCGGTGTCTTGAGGATAATCATCGACTCTCTCCTTGTCCTCGCGTTAGTTCACATGCTCCATACAGTATATAGTGTAGACCTGTTTAGGGCGAATTGCCACAGGCAAAACCGCATGGTAGGATGAGGAAGAACGAAACAACCTGGGGGTAGGTAGCGTGGACAAGTTTCAGGAGCATCTGGCCAACTACCAGATGCATGTAAAAGACGATATCGAGAAACGGATTGCGTTTATTCGCGAGCAAATCGACGGGAACGGACTTGGCGGTGTGGTTGTGGGCATTTCCGGCGGTATCGACAGCGCTGTGACGGCTGCTCTGTGCGTACGCGCTCTGGGCCGCGAACGCGTGATTGGCGTGTGGATGCCCGCGTACTCCCAAAGCGTGCATGCCGAAGACTCGCAGCGCTTGGCGGAAGCGATCGGGCTTACCCTGCACACGGTCGATGTAGGTCCGGCCTACGATGCGCTCGTGCCTGCCATCGAAGGCGTGCTTGCGCTTGGCGACAAGACAAAAGGAAATACGAAGGCGCGTCTGCGTATGACGGTGCTGTACGCAATTGCCAACCAAAAAGGCTATCTGGTCGCGGATACGTGCAACCGCAGCGAAATTCACGTCGGCTATATGACAAAAGGTGGAGACGGCCTGGCCGACTTCAACCCGGTGGCCAGCCTGACGAAGCACGAAATCCGCATCCTCGCGGCCGAGTTGGGCGTGCCGGAGTCGATTATTGGCAAAGCGCCTTCTGCCGATCTGTGGGAAGGCCAGACGGATGAAGAGGAAATGGGCTTTACGTACGAAGACCTCGACCGTCTGCTGATTACAGGCGAGACCAGACCGGAAGCAAAAGAACGCATCGACTACCTGCACCGCATCTCCGAGCACAAGCGCACGCTGATGCCGGGGATTTAACGGGACAAAACGACCAGCCGTTGACCCGCTTGCCGCTCCACGGATATAGGCAAGAAAACGTGAGCATGATCCGGTGCCGATAGGGGAAGGAAGCGACTTCTGCGACAGGTTGATTATTGGGCGGTTTTGTACGATAATAGAAGTTACGCATAAATCTTTCGAGGAAAGAGGTGGAACAGATGTCGACGACTGAATTGATGCTGCGAACAAGTCTGGAAGGCCGCGTGAAACGTACGTTGCAAACGTATTTCCGCCGTCCCAACGACGTGTTGATAAAGGAAAGCCTCGGAGCGAACGGCCTGTCCCCAGAACAAGTGGAAGTGACAATGGATCTCTTGACAAAAGGGTATACGGTTGCGGAAATCCTGGAGCAACTGCGGGAAAAAGGCTACTTCGCCTAAGCGGATGCACAGGAAAAGGACCGGACTGACAAGGAGTTGTCGGTTCCGGCCTTTTTTATTTGTCCAAAGCGCCGTGACCGTCAGGGAGACGTGCGGCTTTGCGGCAGCGTACGCCGCGCTTTTTTCCTGCGGTATAACTGCAAGGCGGCGTACACCAAAAAGTAGCTGGCGGCAGCGACGAACAGGCCCATGATTGCGCTGCCCGTAAAGTAAGCCAGCCCCTTTTTCTGCACCCAGACGAGCCATTCTTGCCAGGCTTCCTGATGTTGGACGGCCGGATGCTGTAACGGTTTCCCGACCAAAGCGTACCCAATATTGTAGTTGATGACCATGAAAATCGGCAGGACGAGCTTACCGAGGAAAAAAGCGATCAAGGCGGCAGGCAAGCTGGCGCGGAACAGTTTGACCAACGGAAAAAGCAGCAAAAAGGCCAGGCCAAAGGTGGGGAGGGTGATGAACTCCACAAAAATCCCTACCGAAAAACCGCGGGCGACAAAAGCGGGGGCACCCTTCATGCGGAGCAGCTTGTAATATTCCAACTTCAGCTTTCGAAACAGGTTTGTCCACATCCGCATTCCCTCATTTATCCAGTGGTCATGGCTGGGTCAGATTGGTTGGGTCAAAAAGAGTATGTCCCGTTTTTCCCGAATTCATAGCTTTCTCCGCTTTCGCGCCGACGAAGCGGATCATTTGTACATGCCCGTATCTTTTGGCATAATGGAGAGGGCAGACCAGCAAGAAAAGTGGTGGACGACATGACAGAGGTTATGGGTACTTTTAGCGAATATATTGCGCAATACGGTTATGGAGCTCTGTTTGGCTTGTTTTTTCTGGGGATTTTGGGGATGCCTTTGCCCGAAGAAACGCTGCTGGTTTTTTCCGGGTTTTTGGTCTCGACCGGACAACTCGCCTACTGGCCTACTTTTCTCGTCTGCTTCCTGGGCTCCGTAACGGCGATGACAACGGCTTACTGGATCGGCCGGACACTGGGCTTTCCTTTTCTGGAGCGGTACGGAAGGCGGCTCGGAATGGGCTACACCGTCTATAAAAAAACGGAAGAATGGTTCAATCGCGTAGGAAAATGGGCGCTGCCGCTCGGCTACTTCATTCCTGGCGTGCGTCAGTTTACGGCTTACTTTGCCGGAATTACAAGGCTTCCTTTTCCGACGTTTCTCTTGTACACCTATGCGGGCGGACTGTTTTGGAGCCTGCTGTTTGTCACCTTGGGCTGGCAACTGGGTGAGCGCTGGGACGAACTGTTCAATCTCATCGGGCGCAACCTGGCGATCTTCTTTATCGCGGTGTTTGCAGTCATTGCGGCCTGGTCGTATTATCGCCACCAGGTCGGTTTGAAAAAACAAAAACGGAGGGGATTGCCATGAACGAAGAAAATCGGCAGGAAAACCAGCTTCCGGCTGTGCGTCAGCCGGAGCAGCTCGTTCCGCTTGAATTGCCGGAGGCCCATCAGCGCTTTTACGATAAACTGCGTGCCAAAATCGAAGCATTTATCAAGGAAAAAGGCGGAAACGACACAGTCGCCACCTATATTTTGCTCGCGCCCGACCTGTTCGTGCTGCTTGCCCGCCTGCTCCTCGACAAGCGGGTAGGCGTTCAGTCGAAGGCAATTGCCGGGGTCGCGGTCGCGTACTTCCTGACGCCGATCGACTTTATTCCGGAAGCGCTCGTAGGCGGCTTTGGTCTTTTGGACGATGTCGTTCTGGCTGTGTACGCCCTGCGGCGGATACTGGTGGATGTGGACGAAAACATCGTTCGCGAGCATTGGAACGGCAAAGAGGACTTGCTCGGCGTCATTACCAGGGTCGTGAAGTCGGCGGATGATCTCGTCGGCAAAAAAATCGTGAAAAAGCTAGAAGATACTTTGTTCCGAAAAAAATAACAGGATGGGACACAGATGACAAAATATTTGCTTGATTATCAAGAGGGAGAGCGAGTGATCGCCTTTTGCCTGGTGAAGAGCAAGGAAGCCGGGGTCGCAAGCAACCAAAGCGAGTATTTGAATCTGGAGTTGGGAGATCGCTCCGGGACGATCATGGCGAAGCTGTGGGACGTCAGCCCGGAAATGAAAGAGTGGATCGCGGTCAAATCGGTCGTAAAAATTGATGCTACTGTCCAGTTGTACCGGGGAAAAAAGCAACTGGTGATTCAGCGCATCCGGCCGGCGGCGGCATCGGACGAAGTCATGATGGAGTCGCTCATCCCCGTTTCGCCTGTTCCGGTGGACGAGCTGTGGGCGAAGCTGGAAGCGACGGTGGACAGCCTGAGGAGCAGCACGCTCCAGGCAATCATCCGGGAGGCGCTTTCCACGGAGGAGATCCGGGATCGGCTCAGGCATTACCCGGCAGGAGTAAGGATGCACCATAACTACTACCACGGACTTTTGGAACATATCGTCTCGTTGCTGACAGCAGCCCAGAGCTTGCTTCCGCTCTATCCGCAGGTCGACAGGGACGTGTTGTTCGCCACCTGCATCCTGCACGATATCGGAAAGCTGTACGAGCTGTCTGACCCGATTGCGCCGGATTACACCACGCCAGGCCAACTGATCGGTCACCTCGTCATGGGGGTCGAGATCGTGAGCGGCATATGCCGCAAGCTCGACATTCCGCTGGGGGATGCCGAAGTGCTTCATCTCAAGCATTGCATCCTGAGCCACCACGGGGAAGTGGAAAACGGCTGGGGCAGCGCCGTATCGGGCAAGACGCCGACTGCGGTCCTGTTCCATTACCTCGACCAGATTGACAGCAAAATGAATGCGCTGGGACAGACGCTTGCCGACATGAACGAGGACGAAGAGTGGGCGTACGCCGGGGCACTCCGCCGAAAAGTCTGGCGGGGCTATTAAGGTAGCTGCGGACAGGAAAGCCAACTGCGCGAATCACGCAGTTGGCTTTTGGGGCTTTCTTTTCAAAATAGACAAACACTTCGCGGCTGGTAGGATTTTTTTTCTTTTTGTAGAATACCTTCATGATTCCCATTTGACTTGGCAAAAATGCCGATCACGAGAAGGAGAAAGTGCATGAAACGGCCAACCTATACCCTACCAAGTATTGTCAAAAAGGTATTCCGGTCCGGCGAGCGCTCCCTCCCACGTACGGAGATTTGCTCCCGAATGGAAGCGAATGAGCTGACTGCTTTCGTGGATCTGGATAGTGAGACACTACTTGATAACGTGTTGAAGATGGAGCGGTCGCCCGTGCGGATTGCCAGCTCCGAGGCGATCGTCGAGATCACCTACCAGCCTCACCAGGTGTACGATTTGGCGTATCGCTTTTTGCGTGACACGCAAGCACCGAAAAAGCTGGAACAGATCGTCGCAGAGCTGCGCCGTCAGACGCAGTTTGGCTGGAACCAGATCCTTCGCATGTTGCAATTGGAACGCGACCCTCGCTTTGTGCAGTATCAGGGCGACGACAGATGGTTTCTGGCGGAGTGGACCCAGGCGAATGACCAGGTGTACGATTTTTGCCGGGACAATGGCATCACGCAGGTAGCTGCCCGCTCGCTTGTCCATTTTTTGGAGCAAGAAGTGGGAATCGCGGCAGATGCTGCTTTTTTGCCCATGCTGGATGACCGTTTCCGGATTGAGGGAGATACGCTGTATATCATTGTGCGCAGTGATGTGACGGAGGAGGAACTGGCTGTGGAAGAAATAGCAGCGGCCGCCTCTTCTGAATCGATAGCCATGATCGAGAGGGAAACAGAAGAAGTTGCCCCCGCATCGATGAATCCTTTGCACCAGGCAATCGAGCAGCATGCACCAATTTTTACCGAGGAGGAAACGACGATGACAAACGCTACGAACACGCGAGTGCTGGAGGAAGTACAACAATTGCTGCAACAGGCGGTCAGCCTTCTGGAAGGCCGCAACCAGGAGATGGCCCAGGAGGTTGTTGCCCATTTCCAACAAAGCAACATGCAAGCTATAGAAGTGCTGATGAAAGAGAAACATAAGCATGAGCAGATCGTACTTGGCATCCAACAAGTACTGGCGACCAGTGAGCAACAATGAGTAAACTTGAGGCAACGATCCGGTTGGAACAGCGATTTGATTTGCTGCGCGACGTGATCGCGAGTTATCGGATTCGCCTTCAAGACATGGAGCAGGAAGTGGTGGAGCTTTTTGCCGCCAACCAGCTCTCTGCTATTTCTGCATGCATGAGCGAGAAGCAGCGCATCGTCCGGTTGATGAACCGTCTGGAGTTGTTTATCAGCCAGTGGGAAGGCAACAGCGATGTGGGAATCGCTCATGAACCAAAACGAGAAACTTGAACACATGATGGATAATGCGGTAGAATAGGGGGATTGTGCAGGATTCCCCGCGCATGCCGCGTGGGATGGAAAGGAGATCCAAACCCTCTATGTCAGTAGGAAGAAACGAACTGTGCCCTTGCGGGAGCGGAAAAAAATACAAGAAGTGCTGCGGGGTAGTCACTCCGATTACCGAGCTGCGCAGCCGTCACGAACAAAAGTTGCAAAAAGAATATGCAGGCTGGGTGGAGCGTCTGAATCATTTCGTGGGAGGCCATGTGACCAGCGAGACGATTCAGGAAGTGCGCAGTCGATTTGCGGCAGAGGTCGGCTTGAGCGAACAAGAGGTCACCCGTCCGGAGTGGGCCGCGCATTTCTTCAACTGGTGTGTCCTGGATGTGAGAACAGGCGGAAGCACACTGCTTGAGAACTACATCAAGCAGCACGGGCGGCGGATGGAGCCTGATCTTCGCCGGGCTTTTGCTGAACTGCATCTGAATGTGTACGAAATCATGGAGGTTGATCGGGATGTCATGACCGTTCAACAGCCGATCACGCGGGAGCAGTATTACGTCCTGCGGTCCAACAACGTGAGCGTTATGCCGGGCCAAATCATTGTCGGGCGTCTCTTGAACCTGGGGCTGCGCAACATGCTGTTTTCCGGCAGCATCATTTTGCAGCCGCACGTCAAGGACGGCTTGCTGGAATGGCTGAAGGAGCATCCGGAAGTCGGGGAAGCGGCAGCCGACACGGGCAAACGCGTGTACACAACCGCGCTGTACCGTTTTATCGTCCAATTTGGCGAAACGGACAAGGAGCAAGCAGGGGCGAGTTCCTTGCTCCGTCGCACGTATCCGGTGCCCAATCGCGAGCAGCTGCTCAAAGCGATTGAGGCAAACCCCGCCTTCGAACTGAAAAAGTCTGACGACACCAAAGAAATGTGGGTGTATGCGACACGCAAGGAAGAGCACTTGTTCCCGGCTTTGAAGGATGCACTGCTGGAACTGTATGAAGTGCGGGCAGAGGTGCTGCTTGAGGAAGATAAGCTGTATCTGGAAGGGTACGCACCGGACCTGGAGGAAGTCGCGCAGCTGCTCTTGCTGCTTGCCTGCGAGCAGGAGGAAGAGATTCGCGTCCTGACTTCGACCGGCTCGAAGCTGTCGAAAGGCACCTTGTTTATCACCAGCCAGCCTACTCTGCCACCAAAGGTTTTGCAGTGGGCCGTGCAGACGTATTTTGCGGAAAAGTGGCTGGTGACGCCACATGAAGCGCTGGAAGAGCTGGCCCCTGTTCTGGTTGCGGCCACAGACAGCAAGGAGCTGCACGCCAAGCTGGAGAGCGTGCTGGAACAGCTGGAGCAAGACCACAAAGCAGGCCAGGGCCTTGCGCGCTACATCCGCATGGATATGCTTCGTCCGCGCCTGTCGCTTGCAAACGACAGCCTGCATGTGAACAACCTGCTCACCCGTCCCCTGATCGAAGGCTTGCCGGAGAGCGTGTATACCGTGCATCCGGACAGGCTTGCAGACATCAATCGCTTCGTTCAGGAGATGACGGAGGGCAAGTCGGAAGCAACAGTCAAAAAGTACGATGAGGTCATGAACAACTTCCGCTCTTTTGTCAGAGGCGCGTTCGGTCCCGGTTTTACGTGGGAACAGCTGCGCAAGGAAGACCTGGCGTACTTCCTCGTGCATGATATTTATACACGCGCAGATGCCGTGACGAAAACGCTGGCGGCGAATCTGTTGTCGGTCATGGCGGCCTTCTTCAAGTGGCTGGACAAGCAAGGGGTGACAACCCTTTATGCGAGCATGCAGGCTTTGGTTGCCGAGTTGAAGGAAAGCTTGCCGGAAGCTTATCGCCTGCGCGGTCTGCTGGAAAAAGAAGCGAACCAGAACCTGTACGGCCATGCGACTGTACCGAAGGATGTCGCAGAAGAAGCGCTGGTCGTACTGTCCGTTGACGCGGACGGTTTGGTAGCCAAGCGCCCAGACGGAGAGAAAATCACGCTGTCCGTAGCGGCAGATGGAAAAGACGTGCTGAAACCTGACTGGATCATCTCCGGTCTGATCGGCAAAGGCGAGGACGGCCTCTGGCGCCTGTACGGCACGCCGGAACTGTACCCGCCGGCGATTGCCCAGTTGCTGGGAGTACAGACTGGCGTATTGGTCTAATCGAGAACGGAATCGGTACACATGAAAAACCCGAGGAATAGGCTCCTCGGGTTTTTCGATTTGTTGTCAGGGGAGCTTTAGCGTGCCCATTCCTGCAAGGTCTTGTCTGTAGGCAACAAAAGTCCGACCAAGCCGATCAACGGCAGCGCAGAGCAGAGCGCGATGACGAAGCCAAGGCTGAACATGTCGGCCAAATAGCCGAACGCAAGCGCTCCCATGCCCCCCATCCCGAATGCCAGACCGATAATCAGGCCGGACACGGTCCCGATTTTTCCCGGCAGAAGCTCCTGGGCGTAGACAACGGTGACCGAAAAGCTGGAAAGCATGATGAAGCCGCTTACGACCAGGAGCGGGAAGGCCCAGAACCCGGAGACGTAAGGCGTCAACAGGGTAAAAGGCAGCGATCCGAGCGTCGAGAGAATCAGCAGATTGCGTTTTCCGAACCGATCCGAGAGAGGACCGCCGAAGAAGGTTCCGACGGCTCCGGCGAACAGGAAGCCGAAAATGACGAGCTGGGCGCTGGAGTAGTTCATGTGCTTGACGTACATCAAGTAAAACTGGTAAAAGCTTTGATAGCCTGCGTTCATCCAGGAGCGGACGCTCACGATCAAAATCAATAGCCACAGGGCGATCAGCCGCTGTCTGCGATTCGTGTACGCGACGCTTGCGGCAATCGTCTTCTTCAGTCGTTGCTGGCCGCGATACCAGAGCGCTACGTAGAGCAAGACGCAGCTGGCCAATACGGCGGGCAGCAAAAACCAGGCGGCGCCGGGCTGGCCGAGATTGGCGAACACGAGAATGGTCATCAGCGGCGCCAGCGCTTGCCCGGCGTTTCCCCCTACCTGGAAAATCGACTGCCCCAAGCCGCGCCGGGGACCGGATGCCTGGTGGGCGAAGCGGGAGGCCTCCGGATGGAAGACAGCGGAGCCGATCCCCACGCAGGCAACGGCAACGAGGACGAGGGCGTAGTTGCCCGCAAAGGCGAGCGCGAGCATCCCCAGCCCCGAGACAAGCAAGGCGAGCGGGGGCAGAAACGGCTGCGATTTGCGATCGGAAAAAAAGCCGACTACTGGCTGCAGGACGGAGGATGTCAGGTTCATGACCAGAAGGATGATTCCTACCTGTGTGAAGGTCAAAGCAAGATTTTTTTCCACGATGGGAAGCAAGGCGGGAATGACCGCTTGCAGGCTGTCATTCAGCAAATGAACGAGGCTGATGGCAAACAGCATGCGGTAGACGGTAGGTGCCGCCTGTCCTCCCCCGGAGGCCGGAAGCGTCGTAGATGTGGCACTCATCTCATTCATCTCCTAGTCGAAGTCTATAAAACAGCGAAATGCCTATCGTGCCTGTGGATCGCCCACGCACTTTTTCTCACTGTAGCACGGAACCGATCGAGGCGTCATTACTGTCTGAACGGAATATGGCGGCACGACATAACGCTGGGGAACGTTGGTTCGAAGGAGGAAGTTTTCGAATGGGTAGGGAAAGGCAAGCGTGTTGTCGAAAAAGAGAAGGAGGAAAAAAACGGACTTGACTAGACCATGAGCAAAAGGCTGGGAGGAGTGCCAAAGTGCTGAAAAGGATCACCGAATACTGGCTATGCGTGGGTGGAGCCAATGTGGACGTGCAAGGAGTCACTTCTGCCAGATTGCTGTCCGGAACGAGCAATCCAGGCCATGTTCAGCAAGCGGCAGGCGGAGTAGCTCGAAATGTGGCGGAAAATCTGGGATGGCTGGGGGAAGAAGTGCAGCTTTTCGCTCTCGTGGGAGAAGACGCCGACGGAGAATGGTTGAGACAAGTAACAGCCAAAAGCGGGGTAGCGACCCATGGGATGGTCCGCATCGCAGGCCAGTCGACAGGAAAGTATGTGGCGATTCGCGACCTCGATGGCGGGCTGTACACAGCGGTGGCAGATATGGAAGTAAACGAAGCCTGGACCGACGAACTGGTTCAGCATGCCCTGGAGCGTCTTCCACAGGCAGCGGGGCTGTTTTTGGATGCGAATCTGCCGGAAACGGCCATCGGTGCTTTTGTCGAAGAGGCGAACAAACGGGGAAAAATGGTGATGGTAGACCCTGTCTCTGTCAAAAAGGCGGAGAAATGGCGGCCGTTTTTGCAAGGTGTCCACGTGCTGATCGCGAGCATGGACGAGGTAGAGGCGCTGGCCGGCCAATCGCTTTCCTCCATTCGCGATGTGGAAGCGTGCGCAAACCGACTGCTTGAGCAGGGGCTTCATCAGCTTGTGGTGAACTGCGGCGAGGCGGGTCTGTACCTGTGCCGGCAGAAGGAGTCTATCTGGGTAGCCGCTCCGCCTGTGCCCATTCGTGAAGCCGCATGCGATGCTTTTGCCGCGGGGATTATTTACGCGCAGCGCCTAACGCCGCTGCTGCAAGAGCAGGCGGCCTACGGACTGGCATTGGCCGAATTGAGCCAGCACCAGACTGGCCGTTATGATCTGCACGCGCTTGCAGAGCGAAAAGAGTTTTTTGTAGCAGCAGTAAATAAGGGATAACCATCCCGTCACGGAAACGACCATCAGGAACGGCTCGTGCGTCAAGGAGGCGATTCTCATCGCTCCGGGCAAGCGCAGCCGCAGCGACCAAGGCTGTAGACTGTCGCCAGACCGTCGCCACTCGCCTTGCCATAACGAATCAGAAGGCTCCCCCATCGACAAAAACGGTGGGGGAGTTTCTCGTGAAAGGAACATTTTTCTACAAATGCAGACAATCCTATGGTACAATATCTGAATCAGATGATTGCCAACAGAAGAAAATATTAGTGCATCTGGTTAAGTGGCACTGTTCACAATCGTGCCTCCCTTTTCTTTTGTCAAAAAGCGTGCGCGAACAAGGAGATTGATACATATGCCAGACACTGTTGTCAAAACACGCGTTTCTGCTACACGCAAGAAGAAACAGCCGGCCCGTAACCGCAAGCTGCGAAGGTTCCTGGCGATTTTTACGCTGACCGTACTGTTGATGGTCGGCGGAGTCGCAGGAGCGATTTATTGGAAAATGGAAGACGCTCTGAATGTCATCACAAGCCCGGGAGAGACTGGCTTTATCTCGGATGCCTCGAAAAATGCGGACCCGGTCTATCACGCCGACAAGCCGATGTCCTTCGTCCTGCTCGGCTCTGATTCGCGTCCCGAGACCGGATCGATGAATACGGACGTCATGATCGTGGCGGTAGCCAATCCGCAGACCAAAAAAGTCACGATGGTGTCCATCCCGCGCGATACGCGGGTGAAAATCCCGGGATATCGCGATTACCACAAGATCAACTCCGTGTACGCCAATGGCGAGGCGGAACGGAGACAGGCGGAACGCAACAACCAGACGCCAACGGAAGACGGCATTTCCTTGACGAAGAAAACGTTGAGCGACATTTTGGGGATTCCGATTGAACATTTCGTAGCTGTCGACTTTGACGGATTCAAGGCCGTGATTGACGAGCTGGGGGGAGTGGAGGTCAACGTCGACCGCAAGCTCGTCTACGACGATCCGACCGATGATACGCACATCAATCTGAATCCGGGACTCCAGACCCTGAATGGCGAGCAGGCACTTGGCTACGTGCGTCACCGTCACGACAATCGCGGAACGAAATACTACTCCAGCGACTTCGATCGCAACCGCCGCCAGCAGGAAGTGATCCGCGCCGTCGTGGAAAAAGTGGCTTCCTTGGACGGATTTACCAAAATTTTCAACATCATGGATGTAGGCGCGAAGCATATCCATACAGACCTGTCCAAAGAGCAGATCAAAGGTTTGGTCTATGACTTCAAAGGCTTCAACGCCTCTGACCTGACCACGCTCGAAAACGGAGCATACTGGGAGGGTGGATATACGTTCCTGGAAAAAGAAAAACTGGAGTTGATCCGCAGCTCCTTGCAAGCGGAGATGGGACTGTCCGGCAAAGTGGTCGCGCAGCTGAACGACTCGCCGATTCAGGGAGCGGGCGAGCCAGCTGTTGCCGCCAGCAGCAAGGCGGTCAAAAAGAGAACGACGGAATCCGCCGCCTCGGTAACAAGCAAGCCGAAAGCAACGAAGGTACAGAAAAAGCCGACGGAGCCGATCGAAGTGGCGGAAGGACAGGAGTTGGCGGAAGAAGGAGCCGCTCCACCGCCGGATGTCGCGAGTCCTGGGCAGCAAGGCCAGACCACTTCGCCAGGCACGCAAGCGCCAGCTCCGAATGGGACTCAGCCGCCTTCCGCGCCGGGAGGCAGTATCCATACGGGAACAACGGCACCGCCTCCCGACATTGTGGCTCCGCCTGTTGCCGGGCAGGATAACGGCTCGACGCCGGGTAGCCCGACAACCCAATCATAAGACGCCAGGCAGGCACTCGCTTTTTTCAAAAAGCGGGTGCTTTCTTCTTTTTCCAAGCCAAGCTTTTCTATTTTCAATAGAACTTTTTTAAGAAAAATGAAACGAAAGGTTTAGAAAACACCAATTTCGTGGTACAATAATAATATGCTGATAAGACAGATTAATCAGATAATTAAAAACCTGACTGGAGGGATTTGGATGACGATTTTCTTGGTGAACCTGTTTCTGGTGATTGCCTTTGTGTACCTGATCAGCCGCCAACAAAATGAAGAGTTTGTGTACGACGAAGATTTTTTCCTCCAGAACCCCTCAGCGCTGGAAGAATATCAGCAAATGCCGATTGATTTTCAACAAGCCTTTTTCCGCAAGCACAAAGAGTGGATTAAGGAAAAATATATGCGGGGGGAAAGCTATATTTTAGGCTACTGCCCGAACAAGGAAGTAAGACGCGCGTGGCTCTCCGAATTCATGAATCAAAAAAATATGAACAATACCCCAACCCCTTCCTGAGCGAAGGGGTTTTTCCTGCCTGGGTTCCTCGTGCTATACTTCTAGCTGGATGGAATCATGCGAGCAACAGGAGGACCATGTACGTGCTGCCATTATTGATCGAAAAACTAAATCAACTGCTGTCTGCGCGAGGAATGATTACGGATATCGTTTTGCGCTCGGACCGCTCTTTGCTGGAAGACGAAGAAATGCGCGAAGTGATGATGACGTTCGCAGGCTCCGATGAAGAAGAACAGCCTGTGGCGACCGTTCATCTGTTTGAGCTGGGGGACGAACAGAGCTGCGAGGTCGAGGTCGAGATCGCCTATCCGAACGCTTTGGAAGCCGCACAGATTCAGGCTCTCTGGGAGCAGGCGAGAAGCCGGGTAGCGGAATGCTCGCTGTCTGAAAAACGCCGCTACGTAGAACCGGGCAAGCTGGTTGAGACGAGGGTGCAGGTGGACTATCACTTTGTCCTCCAGGCACCGCAGAGCGCAGCGGAAGAAGCGGAATTGACCGAGACGCTGGAAAGGTTCGCCCTAGACTTGGCAGAGTTGGTCAAGCTGGGATAAGCAAACGTAAGGCATCGGCTCAGGAGAATGGCTCCTGGGCCTTTTTAGGCCGCCTGGGCAGGGGGAACTGCTCACAGCGGCGTACATGTTCGCAAGCGGATTGTTTTGTTTGTTTTGTCAGCAGATCGGCAGGATTTGAGAGCCGGCGTGCAGAATCGAATACAACAAGAGGTGAATGAGTATTCATTCGCATAGAGGGAGGGGCTTGTCTTGAAGCTTGCAAACGTACAGGAACCGATTCAGATTGGGGCCATGACACTGTCGAACCGGATCGTCATGGGGTCTATGCACGTCGGATTTGAGCGACTGCCGGACGGAGTGGCCCGGCTTGCCGATTTTTACGCGGAACGTGCCAGAGGGGGAGCCGGATTGATCGTGACGGGAGGCGCTGCGGTGCTGCCCGAGGGCGGCATGGGCGAAGTATACTGCAACGTGTACCTGGATGAGCATATCGAACAGTTGAAGGTGATTACGGAAAAAGTTCATCAGGCTGACGGCAAAATTGCGCTCCAGCTTTTTCACGCGGGTCGCTATGCGTACAAGGAGGCGACAGGGCTTGATCCGGTAGCGCCGTCGCCCTTGCAGGCCCCGATCAACCGTTGGAAGCCGCGGGAGCTGGATGCGTCCGAGATTGAACGGACGATTGCGGCCTTTGCCGCCGGAGCGGTTCGCGCGCAAAAAGCCGGCTTTGACGCGGTCGAAATTATGGGCTCGGAAGGCTATCTCATCAATCAGTTTCTCTCTCCTGTCACCAATCATCGCCAGGACGACTGGGGGGGAGACTTTCTGCGGCGGGCGCGGTTCGGCGTCGAAGTGGCGAAGCGGGTACGCGCGGCGGTAGGGCCCGATTTTCCTGTCGTGTTTCGGATGTCCGGGCTCGATCTGATTCCGGACAGCACGAGCATGGAGGAGACGCTGCAATTTGCCCGCATGCTGGAGGAAGCGGGCGTCGATGCGCTCAATATCGGGATTGGCTGGCACGAGTCGAAGGTTCCGACGATTTCGATGATGGTTCCGCGTGGAGCGTATGTGTGGGTGGCCCGGCAGGTCAAGCAGGCTGTCAGCATTCCGGTGATCGCCAGCAACCGGATCAACGATGTGCGCTATGCGGACGAAATTTTGCGCGCCGGGCACTGCGATCTAGTGTCCATGGCCCGGCCTTTTTTGGCAGATCCGCAAATCGTGGCCAAAAGCTTGCAAGGACGCTTTGATGAAGTCAACACGTGTATCGCCTGCAACCAGGCTTGTCTCGACCATATTTTTGACGGCAAGGTGGCGTCCTGTCTGGTCAATCCCCAGGTCGGTAGAGAGGTGGAGTGGGCGCTGGTTCCGGCGGTAGTCAGGAAAAAGGTAGCGGTTGTGGGAGCGGGACCGGCCGGACTGGAGGCGGCACGTGTGCTGGCAGAACGCGGCCACCAGGTCGTCCTTTTCGAAAAACAGGAGCGGATTGGCGGGCAGCTCAACTACGCGCGCCAGGTGCCGGGCAAAGCAGAGTTCAACGAGACGCTTCGCTACTACCGCACGCAGCTTGCGAGACTGGGCGTAGAACTCAGACTGGGTACGGAAGCAAAAGCCGATGCGCTGGAGGCGGAAGGCTTTGTAGAAGTCGTCATCGCTACGGGAGTCGTCCCGCGCGTGCCGGAAATCCCCGGCAGGGAGCTTGGCCATGTCGTCATGTACAACGAAGTGTTCGATCACAAGGCGAAGATCGGAAACAAGGTAGCGATTGTGGGGGCGGGCGGAATTGCTTGTGATCTGTCCCATCTGCTCATCCACAATGAAGTCATCTCATCGCAGACGGCTGAGTATTTACTAACCTACCGGATCGTGGATGAACGGACGATTCACAGGTTGCAAGCGAGCAAGCGAAAGGTGTTCATGCTGCGCAGAGGCAAGCACGTCGGAAGCGGATTGGGCAAGACGACTCGCTGGGCGACACTGGCTTACTTAAAACAACGGGGAGTGGAGATGCTGACCCAGGTTGAATACAAGCGAATCGCTCCGGAAGGGGTGTACATCATCGTCAACGACGAGGAGCAGCTCGTGCCTGCGGATACGGTGATTATTGCGGCTGGCGCTACGTCTAACCAATCACTTTATCACGAGTTGACCAACCGTCTCCCTGTTCATTTGATCGGCGGGGCCAAAGAGGCCGGGGAGCTGGATGCCAAGCGGGCCATCCTGGAAGGGGCGCGGGTAGGCAGAGCGATTTGATACTCGCAAAAGTTTTTCTATTCCGAAAATAGCTAGAATCGTGTATGCTAGAAAAAGGATGTCGTCTTATCGGAACTTTTGTCGAATCACTTTTCAACCCCTATAAATTCTTGCACAATGAAGGCATACTGTTAAAATTCATTTGATTGGGGGCTTTCGCCTTGATGAACCACAATGGCATTCTGTTAGGAAAGCGTTATTTCCTGTACTCCACTGCGCAGGTGGTAGCGGTGGAGGGATGGACGTTTACGATTGCCCCGGGGTTTAAGATGATTGCAGGTGGCAGTGCCAACCCGCTTCAGACATTAATCAGCGTGTATCGTGAAAATGAAAAGGTTGCTCAACTCGTGCTTCATCATAAACGTTCGGACTCAGATGTCACCGTGCAGGCCGTATCCAGCGAACTCCTGCTGGAAATCGCTCCTGCGACCAGAACCGTGAGTGTGGCTGAGAAGCAGTAAGGCACCCTTGACGGGGTGCTTTTCGTTTTTTTCGAGCAAAGCATGCAGGCGAGGAGGCTGGATGAGATGACAAAAAACGCATGGCAAGTAGGCGAGCTGCGATTGACATGGCTCAAAGGCGGTTTGACGCAGCTTGATGGAGGCGCGATGTTCGGGGTGGTTCCCAAGCCGCTCTGGAGCAAGCGCTACCCTCCGAACGAGTTGAACCAGATCCCGCTTAGAGCAGACCCGATTTTGGTACAAGCTCACGGAAAACGCATCCTGATCGAGTCCGGAATCGGAAACGGTCGGTTGACAGAGAAACAGAAGCGCAACTATGGACTGGTGGAAGAATCGCAGGTCAAGGAAGGGCTGGCGGCAAACGGCTTGACGCCTGCGGACATCGACATCGTCATCATGACGCACATGCACTACGATCACGCGAATGGCCTCGTCTCGGTGCGGGACGGCCAGCTTTTTTCCACGTTTCCGAACGCAGTGATCTACGTGCAGGAGCAGGAGTGGGCCGAGATGCGAGAGCCTAACATCCGTTCGCGCCATACGTACTGGGAAGACAACTGGCGCCCGATCGAAGCGCAGGTGCAGACGTACGGCGCCACTCACGAGGTCGTTCCCGGCATCACCTTGCATCATACGGGCGGCCACAGCCAGGGACACGCCATCGTCCGCATGGAAAGCCAGGGCCAGCTGCTCTTGCACCTCGCGGACATCCTGCCGACGCACGCCCACCAAAACCCGCTGTGGGTCATGGCCTACGACGACTATCCGATGACGTCCATCTTCGCCAAGGAAGAATGGATTCTCGGCGGCATCCGCCAAGACGCATGGTTCACGTTTTACCACGATACCGTCTATCGCGCGGTGAAGTGGAACGACCAGGGAGAGCTGGTTGACCAGATCAAGATTGTAGAGTAAAAACCGGGAGCGTCCCGGTTTTTTTGTTTTCGGCAGGGAAAGCTCCGAGCGGGGACAGGTCCGGATCAACAGAAAAAGTTTTCACGCTATCGAATTTTCAATAAGCCTCATAGAAATTTTTCATAATCAAAAAAATTCGAATGATTATTGACGAACGATAGACGGCTCACTACAATAGGAACATCACAGAGCATCTGTTCTGGTAGGCAGGACGGAGCAGAACCGTTGCGGGGAGAGAGACCTATGAGCTGGATTCAATCACGCATGCAGGAGTATCACCCGATCGTCTGGTCGCTGGTCGTCGGGACCGTGTTCGTCAGGGCGGCGAGTTCGATGAGCATGCCGTTTTTGTTTTTGTACTTGTCCAACCAAACCGATATGGACCTGGCCACGATCGGCCTGACCATCGGGGCGGGGCCGCTGGCCGGGACAATTGGCGGATTCATCGCCGGAACGCTGTCAGACCGGATCGGGCGCAGACGGGTCATGCTGGGAGCGCTGTACGTCTGGACGCTGGTGTTCGTCGGATTTGCGCTCAGCAAAAATCCGATGATTTTGCTGTTGCTCAACATGGCAGGCGGCCTCTGTCGTTCGTTTTACGAGCCGGTTTCGCAGGCGCTGATGGCAGACGTGACGCCTCCGGAGAAACGCTTCCGGGTATTCGGCCTCCGCTATACAGCGATCAACGTCGGCGTCGCGGTAGGCCCGATCGCAGGCGCCGTGCTGGCGAAAACGTCCGTCGCGCTGCCTTTTCTCGTGACCGCGCTCATTTACCTCGTGTACGTCATCAGCTTGCAAGGGCTGTTGAACAAGTTCGGGATCAAGCAAATCGAGGGACAAAAGAAAGAGACGATCACTTTTGGCCGGGCTTTCAGCGTGGTCGTGCACGACAAGGCGTTCCGCTACTACATGATCGCAGGCGTGCTGGGCGCGATCGGCTATTCGCAGATGTCCTCCACCCTCGCCAAGTTCACGGAGATGACTGTCGTGTCCGGTGCAGAATTGTTTGCCATCCTGATGAGCGTCAACGCGCTCGTGGTCGTGCTGATGCAGATGCCGCTGACCCGATGGGCCGAAAAAAAGACGCCTCTCACCGCTATTGTGGTGGGAAACGTCTTGTATGCACTGGGTGACGTCGGCTTCGCCTTCGCCCACTCCTGGATCGCTTTTATCATCGGCATGGTGCTGTTTACATTCGGAGAAATCCTGACCTTTACTGCGGGTGACGTCCTGATTGACCGCATGGCACCGGAAGGAATGCGCGGCAGCTACTACGGGGCCAAAAGCTTCAGCAACCTCGGACAGTTCATCGGCCCGTGGATGGGCGGCATGCTCCTCGGGCTTTACAGCGGTACGACCCTGTTTTTGACCGTCGCGGCTTTTTCCCTGCTGAGCAGCGCATTCCAGTGGGCAGGCCAGCGGGCTTACTTCGCCACCCGTGGCCAATCGCTGAATCAGGCCAGGGCAGAATCACTCTAGCGCCTGCAGGATGCGTTCTGCGATGCGGGCATAGCCCTCTGCATTCGGGTGGAAATGATCGGTGTACAGGTACGCCTGCTCCTTGCGCAAAAACAGGTCGTAGGTCGGCACCACGAACACCTGCGGATAACGGGCGGCAATCCGGGCGGCAGTGCTGTTCCAGTCGAGAACCGGCTGCACGGTATCCGCTGCCGCTTCCGTATTGCCAAACGGGTTGTACAAGGAGGCGTAGACGATTGTCGCCTTGGCGTTCAACCCGCGAATTTGCCGGATGATTTCTTCGTAGTTGGTCGCAAGCCTGTTCGTGGCTGCGGCCACTTTTTCTTTGTCGATCGTGTAGAGACCGCCCGTCTGCCTGAACAAGTCATTGCCGCCGATGGTGAACAGAATCAGGTCGGCCTCGGCAATCAGCGTTTTGACCTGTGCTTCGGACATTTGCTTGAGCAGGTCGGACGACTCTTGCCCGTTAATGGCGAGATTGGTAAACGTGATCGGACGGCCCGTCTTTTTTTCCAACGCTTGCCGGACGAGGCCGACATAGCCTTGACCGTTCGCATCGCCAGCGCCGCGTGTGAGCGAGTCTCCGAGCGCGACGACCTTGTGGACGCCTTCTTTTGGCAAAGCGGCAGGCGGTTTCGCGGCTTCGGCAGGCGGCGTTCCTGTGGAGGGGGCCAATTGCTGCGGATTCATCGCCAGGACAAAGCCCGTGGCAAACAAGAAAAAGGACAGAAACGACAACAACCCTGCGCTGCGCCAGAGAAGTTTGCCGGATGTGCGCATCGGCTATCCTCCTGTTCGTTGGGTAGTATGTAGCCATGGTATAATGGGATGGGACATCTTCTGCCAGTGTACCATAAACGAAACGCTGCCGTCAGTTGGGGGAAGCGAAACAAAGAGAGGAGGGCGCACCTTGGGCGACACAGTCCTCGCCGTTTCACGATTGCAAAAGTCGATCGGCAACAAGCAGATCATTCACGATATCACATTCGACGTGCGCGCCGGTGAGGTGTTTGGCTTTTTAGGGCCAAACGGCGCGGGCAAGACGACGACCATTCGCATGCTGGTCGGCCTGGCAAAAGCAGATGGGGGAGACATTCGCATCGGAGGCATTTCACTGCGGGAGAACTTCCCGGAGGCCATCGCGCAGGTCGGCTGCATTGTGGAAAATCCCGAGCTGTACAAATTTTTGACAGGCCGGGAAAACCTGGAGCAATTTGCCCGCATGAGCGGAGGAATTACGCAGGAGCGGATCGAAGAAATCGTCCGTTTTGTCGATCTGGAGCGGGCGATCGACGAGAAGGTCAAAACGTATTCGCTCGGAATGCGGCAACGGCTGGGGATTGCGCAAGCGCTGCTGCATCGGCCGAAAATCTTGATTCTCGATGAACCGACAAACGGGCTTGACCCGGCAGGGATTCGCGAACTGCGCCAGTTTATTCGCCGTTTGGCCGAGGAGGAGGGGCTTGCTGTCTTCATTTCCAGTCATCTGCTCAGCGAGATCGAAATGATGTGCGACCGGGTGGCGATTATCAACCAGGGAAAAGTCATCTCGGTCGGGCTGGTGCAGGAGTTGATGGCGCAGTTTGCCGACCAGGTGGAGTGGACGATCCCGCACACCCGTCTGCCAAAAGCGCTGGATGTGCTGCGCGGGCACAACGCCGTGACGGATATTTTGACGGTCGGGGAGGAAAGCGTGAAGACGCGGATGGATATGTCGCGGGTAGGCGAAGTCAACCAGAAGCTGGTGCAGGCGGGAGTTCCGGTGGTCGGGATTGCCACGAAAACCGTGACGCTGGAAGACTTGTTCCTGACGCTGACAGGGGGGGAGGAGAAACATGAATCCAAGCATGCTGGGCCTCGTCCAAAATGAAACCGTCAAATTGCTGCGCCGCCGCCGCTTTCTCGTGGTCGTGCTCATTCTGGCCATTCTGATCCCGATTTTTACATACGCCCAATACCGCTCGGTCGTGACGGCCCAGGAACGGATGGGTACGACCGATTGGCGGCCGCTGTTGACCCAGCAGATCGTCGACATGCAAAACAGGCTCGCATCCAGCCGCCTCCCGGATGAATGGCGCGAGTTTATCAAAATCCGGATTCAACAGCAGCAGTATTACCTCGATCACAATATCAACCCGATGGCGCCCGGCGGACCGACGTTTGCCCGCGGTTTTATGGATCAGGCGATTTCCATGTTTTTGCCGATGATTATCGTCGTGCTGGCCGTCGATATCGTGTCGGCGGAGTTTAGCGAAGGGACGATCAAGCTGCTTTTGACCAGACCCGTCCGGCGCTGGAAGGTGCTGACGAGCAAGTACATCACGCTCTTGCTGTTCACCTCGCTTACGGTGCTTGCGACGCTCCTTCTGGCTTACTTGCTCTCGGGCGTCGTGTTTGGCTACTCCGGGTGGGACTTGCCTGTTCTTACCGGCTTCGCGGTGACAGACGGGGAGCTGGATACAACGGGTGCTTTCATGCTGCCGCAGTGGCAATTTTTGCTCATGCAGTATGGGCTTGGCTGGTATGTTTGCCTCGTCGTCGGAACCGTTACGTTCATGGTCTCCGTCCTGATTCGCAGCGCCGCAGCAGGCATGGGCATCATGATGGCGGCGCTCATCAGCGGAACGATTCTGACGCAGATGGCTTCGTCATGGGAGTCCGCCAAATATTTGTTTGTCGTCAATCTGCAGCTTACCGATTACCTCAACGGAACGCTGCCCCCCATCAAGGGAATGACACTGCCGTTCTCGCTGACCGTGTTGACGGTATGGGCGGCAGCGGCGCTGCTGGTGGCTTACGCGGTCTTTACCCGCAGAGACGTCACTTCCTGATCGGGGAAAACGCTACGTTCCTTGCCGCAAAATCCAAAAGCGCTGCGCTGAAAAATCTGCTTTTGCCGAGCGGACATTTTGCATACAATGTGTCCATGAGTAAGTGAGTGAGGAAAGCGGGGGATGATCCATGGATGAGAAAAAAGAAGCGCTGGTGCCTGAACTGGAGGAGCTGCTGCACAAGTTTACCGAGCTTTTGACGGGGGAAGCGACGCCGGAGCGTGTCGAGATGGTGAAGGTATGGTGCCTCTACACCACGATGGCAAAAGCGATGCCGCCCCTCGTCCAGCATTGGGCCAGCGAGCCGGAGCATCAGGATGCGCGCAACCGCATTCGGGAAATCATCGAACAAATCAAGCAGTGGAACCAGGCGAAAAATCAGGGCCGGTAACGCGATCATGAGAAAACGCCGTCTGTTTGCGAGAAAAGGCAAAAGACGGCGTTTTTTTGCGCAGATAAGCCGGTGCCAAATGGCTTCGCGCCGCCCGGTTTTCTGCGGCCGACGAGCGGCGACAAAAAAGACACGCTCCTGGTGCAACAGGTCGTGTCTCCGGGAAATGCGGCTTTTCGTGCTTGCTACGGTTTCCAGCTCATCTGTTTGGAAGTCTCGATCAATTCGTCCAGGGAAATGCCATGGGCCGTTACGATGACGTAAAGGGACTGGTTGTTGGACTGGGCATTGAAGTGAACGGCGTGCTCGGCAACGGAGCTATTCTGGTCCGGATTGTCAAACGAAACGGCGATGGCTTGCTCGCCGTTCACCGCGAACAACTGCGTAGCGGAGAACGTGCCCGGGATCGAGAGACTTCGCTTGCCTTTCGTATTGCGAACCACCTCGATGCGAATCCAGTCGTCGTTGCGCTTGTACTCCGCCGAGAGCCGCGTGACCTTTTGGCTCGTCTCCGATTCGTACTGGACAGAGATTGTACGCAAGGAAAAGCTGTTCGCGTTCTGCGCCAGCACGGGAACCGGCATGTCAGAAGCTTGTACGGCTGTGTCCGTGTCCGAAAAAGTCGACAGCGTGATCGGCTGTTTGGCTGCCATGGCAAGCGTTGGTCCTACAACGACGCTGTCGCTGCTTTCCTTCTGTCTGGTTTCTGTTTCGCTCATGGTAGCCGTCCCAAAAGCTTGCTGGTCCGCTGCGGGCGATCCGACCTTTTTCGCAGCGGCCAGGGTGTTCTCCGGAGCTTTTGCCTCTTTTTCCGGGGCTGCCTTGGCGTTCGCTCCCTGCCCCTCTGAACCGGCCGTCACGCTTCGGGAAGCCGCGGACGCCTGCTCCTCTGCTTGGGGCGCCGCTGTTTTGGCCTGCGGCGCATCTAGGGCGATTTCCTGGCTGGCCAATGAAGGAGCAACAGGGGGCGTAGCCGGGGAAGCAGGTGCAGTCTCTGTGGTCGCTTCGCTTGCCCTTGACAGCGGCTGCTCGCTGCCAGCGGCATCTGCTGCCGATCGGGCAGAAGCGGGAGAGGACGAAGCAGCACCAGGCGTTTGCCCTGCTTCGCTGCTATACGCCACGATTGGGTCGCCTGTCTGGCTGGATTCTACCTGTAACGCTGTCTGACTGTCTTGGAGCTGCTGGTAGCTGATGAAGCCCACTGCCAAAAGGACTGCTGCTGCGCTGACCCAGGCGAATGAAGGGAAGCCTTTCGTCCGACGCTTGTCGGGCATAGGTGTTGCCGCTTGCTGGGGAAGCACAGCTACGGCTGCAGCGTGAGGGGGCACACCTTGTCCGGCGTTCTGGTAGATGGCCTGCATGATCCTCTCTTCCAGGTTCGCTTGAGGCAGTGGAACGTCCTTCAAGAACTGCACCTCCTCTTCGGTAGTCATTTGCGTTTCCACCCATGCGATGCAATCGTCACAGGTCTCTATATGGGAAAGCAGATCGCTATCCGTGTCATCTGGCCATGCGTCTCTAAATGCCTGGCAGTTCATGTACGAGCCCCCCTTCCTTGCGGGATAACAATTTTGCGAGTTCTTGGCGAGCGCGCAAGTAACGGACGCGTGCTGTAGACTCGGCGATGCCGAGAAGAGCTGCAATTTTTTCGAACGGATATTCATGCGTGCAGCGAAGGACGATCACTTCCCGGTAAGAATCCGACAACAAGGCAAAAGCCTCCTGGATTTCCCTGCGCTGCTCCTTGTTCATAAGCGATTCTTGCGGAGACTCGTCCCGCGTATTGGACGGCACATACGCCAGCTGCTCGTCGGAGTCGTGATACTTCCGCCTGCGCAGAAAATCAATACACTTGTTGCGAGCAAGCGTATGTAACCAGGATGAAAACTGAGCATCGCCTCGGAACGTGGACAGCTTCTCGTACGCCTTGACGAATACTTCCTGGGTCAGATCCTCCGCATCCGCGCGATTGTTCACCATTTTGTAGATGAAGACGTAGATCATATGCTGATACCGCTGGATGAGGTCGCGATACCCTTCGATGTCGCCCTGAAGAATCCGCTGAATGATTTCGGCGTCGGATTGCATGGAATCTCCGGCCTCCCTTCCCTCTTTGAGACGCTGGCTGCTTTCCAAACGTTTCAACCCAGCGTCTCGTTTTCTATAATTTCGTATGGATAGCCTTGCTCGACGAGAAAAAGTTGACGGTGCAGCGAAAACTCTTGCTCTCGCGTATCCCGTGTCACAAGCGTATAGAAGTGAGCGGTGTTATTGTCCGCTTTGGGCCGCAAGATGCGTCCCAGTCGCTGTGCTTCTTCCTGACGGGAGCCGAATGTGCCCGAAATTTGAATGGCGACATTGGCGTCCGGCAAATCGACAGCGAAATTGGCCACCTTGGACACGATCAGGCGCGTGATGTCCCCGTTTTTAAATTGCTGATACAGCGTCTCGCGCTCTTTTTCCGGAACTTTGCCTGTAATCAGCGGCAATTGCAGCGCATTCGCCATCTGCTCCAGCTGATCGACGTACTGACCGATAATCAATACCCGGTCGCCTTCGTGGCGCTCCAGCAGCTTCTTGACAGCCTCCAGCTTTTTCGGATTTTCGGCAGCGATCCGGAACTTTTGGCGGGCCGTCGCCTGCGCATACGCTTCTCGCCATTTCGGCTCAAAAGGCAGCCGGATTTCCCGGCAGCGCGCTTCTGCAATCCAGCCCGCATCCTCCATGGCTTTCCACGGAACCTCGTACTTTTTCGGCCCGATCAACGTAAAGACGTCCTCTTCCCGGCCGTCCTCCCTGACGAGCGTAGCCGTCAAGCCCAGGCGGCGTGTCGCCTGAATCCCGGAGGTGACGCGAAAAACAGGGGCGGGCAATAAATGCACCTCATCGTAAATAATAAGCCCCCAGTCACGCTCTGAAAAGAGTTTCATATGAGGAAATTCATCGAGCGAAGCGGGGCGGTATGTGAGAATTTGATACGTTGCCACCGTGATCGGCTTGACTTCCTTGTGATCGCCGGTGTATTCACCGACCAGTGCGGGATCGAGATCGGTCTTGTCCAAAAGCTCGGCGATCCATTGCCGCACGGAGGTCGTATTCGTCGTCAGAATAAGCGTAGCCGTCTGCAAGTGGGAAATCGCGCCAATGCCGATCACCGTCTTCCCGGCGCCACAGGGCAGGACAAGCACGCCGCTGCCGCCTAGAGCGGAGCCGCCGCGGTAAAAGGCGTCGATCGCTTCCTGTTGATAGGGACGTAACGAAAACAGCTTTCCCGCTGCGCTTTTCGCGCGCAAACGGACCGGGCACGGCTCGCCCTGCGAATAGCCCGCCAAATCCTGGACAGGCAGCCCCAAACGAATCAGCTCCTGCTTGATCAGGCCGCGCGCGTAGCTTTTCAGCACATAGCCGTCTTCGAGCAGGGCCGCGATCGATTTGTAGCCGGCAAGCTCTCGGAGAACAAGCGGATCGTCGCTATGTAAAACAAGATCATCTCCATGGCGTTCGAGCCGGATCAGACCGTATTTGCGCATCGTTTCTTCGATTTCCTTGACGATGGTTGGAGGCACGCCGTACTTGCTGTAAGTGCCGAGGATGCCCGTCACCTCATGCGGCTTGATTCCGCTGGCGGCCGCATTCCAGAGCGACAGTGGCGTCATCCGGTACGTATGGATGTACTCCGGGCTTTTCAGCAATTCGCAAAATCCGCTGATGGCCTGTCTGGCTTCGGCAAACAAAGGATGCTGCGTTTCCAATAAAATCGTGCGATCGCTTTGCACAATCATCGGCAAGTCTGGACGATAAGACAAGAGCTTCACCTCGTGACAACGGCATAGGAATCAGCACTATGGTATCACAATCGGGAAAAGAAAGAAAAACGAACAGGTAACATTTACGGGCGGATGGGACACAATATCCCAAAGCATGGTCGAAGAAGGGAGGCGAGGAGCATGGAAGCGTGGGGAAGCTTGTTCAACTTGGGTTTGGTCTTGATCCTCGTTTTCCTCAACGGGTTCTTTGTCGCAACCGAATTTGCCGTGGTAAAAGTGCGGGAATCCAGGATCGCCCAGCTGGTGGCGGAAGGGAACAAGCGCGCTGCAAACGTGTCGCAGGTCATTCGCAATTTGGACGCGTATTTGTCAGCGTGCCAACTGGGCATCACGCTGGCGTCGCTGGGACTGGGCTGGCTGGGTGAGCCTGCCGTGGCTCATCTCTTGCATCCCGTCTTTCGCTATTTTCAGCTCAATGAAACGCTCGTGAGCAGTATTTCCTTTATTATCGCCTTTTCGGTCATTACGTTTCTGCATATTGTGCTGGGGGAGTTGGCGCCGAAAACGTTGGCGATCCAGCGCACGGAGATGGTCGCGCTGGCCGTTTCCCGGCCGATTCAACTGTTTTACAAAATCATGTATCCGTTCATTGCGCTCTTGAACTGGTCGGCGAGCCGTTTTCTCGCCCTGTTTCACATTTCGATGGAACCGCACCAGGAGGCGCATACCGAAGAGGAAATCCGCATTCTCGTCAACGAAAGCCACAAAAGCGGGCTGATTGACCAAACCGAGCTGATGCTCGTTGACAACATTTTTGACTTTTCCGAGACCATGGCCCGGGAAATCATGGTGCCGCGTACGGACATGGTGGTGCTGAACCTGCGCGATCCGTTTGAAGAAAACGTCCGGCTGGTGCAAAATGGCCGGTTTACCCGTTATCCCGTCGTGGATGGCGACAAGGATCATGTCGTGGGCAGCTTGCACATCAAGGATATGCTGACGGGGCTTTTGCAGGGCGAACCTCATGATTTGCAGTCGCTCATGCGGCCGATCCTGACTGTGCCCGAGACCATCTCGATCAGTCGCCTTCTGACGATGCTGCAAAAACAGCGGGGACAGCTTGCGATCATCATTGACGAATACGGCGGAACAGCGGGGCTGGTCACGCTTGAAGATATTATGGAAGAAATCGTCGGAGACATCCAGGACGAATTTGACGATGAACGTCCGCTGGTCGAGAAGAACGACGGGGTGTTGTCGCTCGACGGTCGGATGCTTCTGGAGGAAGTGGGCGACTACCTGGACATGGATCTGGAATCGAGCGAGGTCGATACGCTTGCCGGCTGGATTTACATGCAGATTGACCACCCGCCGCGCGTGGGCGATCGGGTGCGCGAGGGCCCGTACGAATTCGTGGTCGGGGAAGTCGATCATTACCGGATTACCAGGGTTCTTGTCAAAAAACGGACGAACGCCGAGGAAGAAAGCGGTGCGAAAGAGGAAGGAAAAAATAGCTTTTCAGAACAAAATAATATGCTATAATGGGACAGAAGTTGCGCGTAGGCAACAAGGCCGGGTTGCCGGAGGGTGACCAGCGGCCAAGAGAGAAGAGCTTAGAGGAGGAAGTACAGATGAGACGAGCAGTCAGTATGGTACTGACCACATTGCTGGCGTTTTCTTTGGCAGCATGTGGAAATCAAACAGGGGAACAGAGCGAAGCAACGTCGGCCGGTTCCGCCCAGGGGCAAACCGTGAAGCTGGGCTTGACGCAATTCGTGGAGCATCCGGCACTGGATGCGATTCATCAAGGCATCTTGGATGGCTTGAAAGAATCCGGCTATGAAGAGGGCAAAAATCTGGAGGTTGACTACCAGAACGCCCATGGCGATATGAACAACACGATCTCGATTGCGCAAAAGTACGCCGGAGACAAGAAGGATTTGGTCGTAGCGATTGCGACTCCGTCCGCTCAGGCTGCAGCCAAGGCGATTACCGATAAACCTGTTTTGTTCAGTTCCGTAACAGACCCGATCTCGGCTCAACTGGTCAGCAGTCTGGAGAAGCCGGACAAAAACGTGACCGGAACGAGCGACAAAGTATCCATGGAACAGCAATTGAAGCTGGTCAAAACCTTCTTGCCACAGCTGAAAAAGCTGGGCGTGATCTATACCACCTCTGAAGTGAATTCCGAGGTACAGGTAAAAGAACTGGAAGAAGCAGCGAGCAAAGAAGGCGTAGAAATCATCAAGGCGGGTATTTCCCAGCTGTCCGAGGTGCAACTGGCCGCTCAGGGACTGGCGGGAAAAGCGGACGCCATGTTCATT
The DNA here is from genome assembly GCF_051967035.1 of Brevibacillus sp. SAFN-007a. NCBI lineage: Bacteria > Bacillati > Bacillota > Bacilli > Caryophanales > Paenibacillaceae > Brevibacillus > Brevibacillus sp. SAFN-007a. Next base: position 56,091 of record NZ_JBQCKK010000017.1, read on the forward strand.
CCGATCGACAACACGGTCGTGTCTTCCTTTGAAGCGGTGCTGGGAGCAGCGGAAGCGAACAAGATCCCGGTCTTTGCTTCGGACACCGATACCGTAAAGCGCGGCGCAGTCGCCACGTACGGGATCGACTACTATCAGATTGGCAAACAAACGGGCGAGATGGCTGCCCGCATCCTGAACGGGCAAGCGGTTGCGGACACGCCAGTCGAAATTTCCAAACAGGCCGACCTGTACATCAATGAAACGGCTGCCGGGAAGTTTGGTCTCACGATTTCGGAGGCACTCAAACAACAGGCGAAAGAAATCATCAAATAAAAGGAGAGCGCCGCGCTCTCTTTTTGTTCTTTTAAAACGGTTTTATCCGTGTTAAAATGAGTAGAAATTTTCAAGGGGGGATTTTTTCGCATGTCTACAAACAAAAAGACGATCAGAAAAATTCAGAGTTTTTTATTTCCTTTGCTGCTTTTGTCTGTTACCGCATGTGGACAGCAAAGCGTTGCTCCGGCAAACGGCGAGCAGTCCGCAACCCAGGCGCCGCCAGCTGCGGGCAAGCAGATTACGATCGGTATTTCCCAATTCGTCGAGCATCCTGCCCTGGATGCAGCGCGTGAAGGATTTGTGGCGCAGCTGGCGAAAAACGGCTACGAAGATGGCAAGCAAGTGAAAATTGACGTGAAATCGGCGCAAGCGAGCATGGACACAGCGATTTCCATTGCGCAAAAATTCGAGGCGGACAAGGTGGACCTCGTATTGGCGATCGCGACTCCTACCGCGCAAGCCGCCGTCCAAACGAGCAAAGACATCCCGGTTTTGTTTACGGCAGTGACAGACCCGGTAGAGGCTGGTCTGGTACAATCCATGGAGCAGCCGGGCGCGAACGTGACAGGTACTTCCGACATGAACCCGGTGGAGGAGCAATTGAAGCTGGTGAAGGAACTGAAAGCAGACGCGAAGTCCGTCGGCATCATTTACAGCTCCGGCGAAGTGAACTCCAAAGTACAGGTAGACAAAGCCAAAGCCGTCGCGAACCAGTTGGGGCTGACCATCCAGGAAGCGGCGATCACCAGCGCGACGGAAGTGAAGCAGGCAGCTGAGTCGATGGTAGGCAAAGTCGACGCGTTCTACGTGCCGACCGACAACATGGTCGTATCGTCCATCGCGGCTGTACTGGGCGTAGCGGAAGCGCAAAAAATTCCCGTGATCGCAGCGGAAGAGAACTCCGTGAAGAGCGGGGCGATTGCTACGTATGGGATCGACTACACCAAATTGGGCGAGCAGACAGCAGACATGGCTGTGAAAATTTTGAAGGGCGAAGCGAAGCCGTCTGATATGGCGGTTGAAATGCAAGCAGACATGAAGCTTGTCTTGAACAAAAAAGCAGCGGAGAAAATGGGAGTGACCATTCCGTCCTCCATGCTCGACCGCGCTGACGAAGTGATCGAGTAATCATGGCAGCAACAGGAGGATTTCTTCTATGAATTTGGCAATGATGGGAGCCATCGAGCAGGGCTTGCTGTTTGGCATTTTAGCGCTGGGCGTATATTTGACGTTTCGCGTTCTGAACGTCCCTGACTTGACGGTGGATGGCAGCTTTGCCCTGGGCGGGGCGATTGCAGCCAAGTTTATCATCGATGGAACCAACCCGTACCTGGCTACCCTTTTGGCGTTCGTCGTCGGTGGCCTGGCAGGGGCATTTACCGGCGTTCTGCATACAAAAGGGAAGGTCAACGCCCTGCTTGCAGGGATTTTGACGATGATCGCGCTCTATTCGATCAATCTGCGCATCATGGGGAAGGCGAACCTGCCGTTGCTTCGTGAAGATACGTTGTTCACCTATGTCAAAGACCTGGGCATTCCGAATCTGACGGTAGGCGGAGTCATCTTGCTGACGGGCGTGTCTGTCGTGTTCCTCATCGGGATTTTGCTGCTCAAGCTGGTCATCGACTGGTTCCTGCACACCGACCTGGGCCTCGACTTGCGCGCGACGGGCGACAATCCGAAGATGATTCGCAGCTTCGGTGTCAACACGGATACGACGACGATTATCGGTCTGGCTCTGTCCAACGGGCTGGTAGCAGTCTCTGGCGCATGGGTCGCCCAGTACCAGGGCTTTGCCGACGTCGGCATGGGGATCGGGATGATCGTGATTGGCCTGGCTTCGGTTATTGTCGGGGAAGTGCTGTTTGGCAGCTCCTCCATTTTCAGAGTCACGCTCGCTGTCATTCTCGGCTCGATTGTGTATCGCATGGTGATCGCGCTGGCTCTGCAAGCGGGGCTGAACCCGTCGGACATGAAGCTGATTACCGCTTTGATCGTGATTGTAGCGCTGACCGTCCCCACCGTGGCCAAAGGCATCTGGAAAAAGCAAGCGGTACGCACGGCAAAGGGAGGAAACGGCCATGCTTAACATTTCGAATGTCAACAAAGTGTTCAATGCAGGCACGGTCAATGAAAAAATCGCCCTGCGCAACATCAACCTGCACGTCAAGCGCGGAGAGTTCATCACCGTGATCGGCAGCAACGGCGCTGGAAAATCGACGTTGATGAACATGATCTCCGGCGGGCTGTTCCCGGATAGCGGAACGATCACGATTGACGGCAAGGACGTGACGCGTCTCGCCGAGCACCAGCGCGCCGAGCTGATCGGACGGGTGTTCCAGGACCCGATGGCGGGTACTGCGCCGAACATGACGATTGAAGAAAACCTGGCGATTGCGCTCGGACGGGGACGCCGCCGCACGCTGGGCTTTGGGGTGAACAACGACAAGCGGGAGCTGTTCCGCGAGCAGCTTAAGCAGCTTGACCAGGGCCTGGAGAACCGTTTGAAGACCAAAGTCGGATTTCTCTCCGGCGGTCAGCGCCAGGCGCTCAGTCTGTTGATGGCTACCTTTACGGAGCCGAAAATTTTGCTGCTGGACGAGCATACGGCGGCGTTGGACCCAAAGCGGGCGCAGCTGATTGTGGAGCTGACCGACAAGATTGTCGCGCGCCACAAGCTGACGACGATCATGGTGACACACAATATGGAGCAAGCCTTGAATATGGGGAACCGCCTGTTGATGCTGCACGATGGCGGCATCATTCTCGACATTCCGGATGAGAAGAAGCGGACCATGAAGCCGCAGGATTTGCTTCGCGCGTTTGAAGCAGCCCGTGGCGGAGAGAGCTTCAGCGAAGACCGCTTCCTGCTGACGTGACGCTCAGATCAGCCTTCCTGCCCAAGCGGGAGGGCTTTTTCTTTGCTGCGCAAATAACGGTGCATCGTCCAACCTCAGGGCCCATCATGTATTTGTTCCGCTGTACGCGAACCGGATCGAAGTGATGGCGCATCCGCGCTTGTCGGGGGTGAGCCTGGATGCGTACGGCTGGATTGACTTTCGATCCGTTTTTTTGAAAGAGTAGCATAAATTTGTCACATAATCGTGTGAAACCGCTTTCCTGTTTCATCGTATGATAAGATGTAGAGAGGATCGTTTTTTATTATGTTCGGAGGAGGAACCGTGCGTTGTATACGAGAACAGAAAAGGACAAACATATTTTGTTTGCCTCTATTCGTTTGATGATTTGCGTTGGGCATGCCGACGGTTATATAGGTTCAAAAGAAGTGGATCGGATTCATGATATCGTGAATTCGGAACATTTCACCTTGAAAGAACGGCAAATTTTAATGGATGACATCGATTATCCGAAGCGACCGGAGACGATTGTGGAGGATCTGGTCGACATGAGCCAAAGCGAGAAGCTCGTGATGATGCGCAAGCTGTATCATATGGCGCTGATCGACCGGAAGCTGTCGCCATCGGAGACGAAGGAGATTGCCCGGATCGCTTCCCTGATCGGCATCTCCGAGGAGAAGCAGGCGCAGGTCGAGGAGTGGATTCGCGAAGGAATCGCCTGGCGCGATCGCTGGAAAGAGATTGTCGGTGAATAAGCAAGGCCCCATTTGCCGGGGCCTTTTTTCATAGACCGATTCCTGGCTCGTTCTTGGCTGGGAGCTTGGCTTGGAAAAGCTATCTACAGTACAATAACAAGGAAACGACGTGCAAGTGAAGAGAGGCGCCACGATGAAGGAGGAGATCTTGTGTTGCGAATCTTAGTGACAAACGATGACGGCATCGATGCCCTGGGCATCAAGCGATTGGTGGAAGCACTGCTCGTACTGGACCAGGCGGAAATCTTCGTAGTGGCTCCCGTTGAGGAAAAAAGCGGCGTCGGTCATGGGGTAACCTATCGAACAGCACTGGCACCGGAAAAACGCGACTTTTACGGTCTTCCCGTCAAAGCGTGGGCCGTGAACGGCAATCCGGCCGACTGCGTCAAGGCAGCGTACCATTTGCTGTTTGCAGCGGACGAGAAACCCGCTATCGTTTTTTCGGGGATCAACGTGGGAACGAATCTGGGGCGCGACATTTATTACTCCGGAACGTGCAGCGGGGCGAGGGAAGCGGTCATATTGGGCGTTCCCGGCGTGGCCCTGTCTTATGATAACTGGTATGATCAGGAAAATTACGGCGATGTTGTGCCGATGATTCAGCCGTTGGTCAAGGAGTTTACCGAGCGGGCCGTGAAAGGCGAACTGCCTCCGGATGTTTTCTGGAACGTCAACCTTCCGCACGTTCCGCTGGCGCAGGTGAAGGGAATCGTGCCGGCGACGCTCGCGATGCATCATTACGAAGACAGGTACAGCGAAGAAGCGGAAGGATACTTTTTGACCCGGGAGTACCCGCAGGTCATGCCGATCGCCGAGCCGTTTGACTACGATCTCGTGAAGCATGATTACATCGCCGTGACGCCTGTGCACATCGACGCGACAGACCGTACCCTGCTCGCGCAGATGGATAGCTGGCCGCTGATCCAGGCGTGGGAAAAGCAAGGAGAGCAACGGGATGAGTGAGGCATTTTATCCGGCGCTCAGCCCCGACCCTGCCCTGCGTTCGCCCATGGCGGCGACGCAGGGCGAGGTTCTCGACAAGAGCGCCTATCGTGATTTGTATGAGCTTGCGAGCGAGGCGGGGCTGCCTTATTTTGCCCGGCTGAACGGAGCAGGCGAGGTCGAGCTGTATCTGGTGTTCGAATCGGTGGACGCTTTCGTCGAGCAGACACGCGATGCCGTTTCCGTCGAATTCAAGACGTATCAGGGGAAGCTTTTGGGCGTGATCTGGACCTTGTCCGATCCGTTGCAGCCGCTCGGCTTTCCGCTGACCTTTGACATCCGGCAGGCGGAGCAGCGGGGAATGGCTCTCAAAATGCTGGAGCAGCCATGCACCTTGTTGCACTATTTGGCTTACGAGGGGGGCGCGCTGACGCATATCTACACGGAGAGCCTTTCGTTTTCCGCAGCAGAGGTGGAGCGCACCCGGGATATGATTCGCTCCTTGTTCGAGGGGAAGTCCGAAGCCATCCCTCAGGAGGCGCAGGTGCGCGAGGAGGAGACGCTGACCGTATCGGCGCTGTCCCTCCCCGATGCTGTGCTTCTCGAAGACGGACTGGCCTATGTTTTCAGCTACAAGCGGATGGTAGAGGCGCACGGTACGGAGGGCGCGCAGCATTTGCTGATGAACACGGTCCGCCAGGCGGTTTGGGTGATGCGCAGACACGCGCGCAGCGAGGTGAGGGAAGCGGCGTTTACGGTCTGGGTCGCCGAGCGCGGCGAACTGCTGGAGCTGATCGTGACGCCCAGCCTGTTCGAACTGTTTGCAGTCGTCCCTATGTCGGAGGAAGAGGCGAACCCGTTTTCCCGCTTCCTGCTGACCTTGCCGACATTTGTGCAGACAAAGGAAGCATCCGCTCTGCGTGCGGGAGCGTTTCCGCTTTTGCGCTATGAAAATGGCGCACTCTATCACCTGGAGCTGGACGAGCAGGTACAAGAGCGCCTTCGCGCCCTGTTTGTGAAAGCGTTTCCCGGTCAGCCTGTCCCTTACGAATGATTGTTGCAACATTGTGAAAACGAATTTTCATAGGAATCTTTTATGCTTCGAGGAAATATGGGTAAATAAGTCATTTTTCAACAAAGGATATGACAAGGGGAATTTCGAAGTAGTAAAGCAGATATTCCGTGGGGGGAGAGGTGACGAAGATGTACGCTGTAGAGCCCGATTGGTTCCAGGCTGTTTCCGAATACGCTCACCGTTTTCAAGGGGAGATCGAATTATTGGCAAAGCGACATGCACTTACGATTGAGGGAGGACTTCCGGCTCTTGAGCTGCAGGTTCAACCGCAATGCCAGGCTTTGCTGGAGTACAACTTGTGGGGAGAAGCGGGCCTCGTCGCGATCCACGGCAAATTAAGCTTGCGGGATGGGATCAAAAAAGATTCGTTTTCCATCATGATGAAATTCTCGTTGTCGCACGATCCTGATTTGGATATGGAAGGCAAGAAGCAGCGCATTGAGGAAATTTTGTACGGAGAAGCGGACCTTTTCTGGAACATTCCTCCTGCCGGGCATGTTGGTCATGTCGAGCTGACGCTTCGCTTTGCGTATCAGCCTGGCTCCGGGCGACTCGGTGAATATGTGCGCAGCGTTCTGGGCATCGTAACCGGAAAGATGATGGCTGCCTAACGCGGCGTGGATGTAAAAGATGGCTCTCCGTCACAGGGGGGCTATTTTTCGTTCGCGACAGGGCGGGTGGTACAATCAAAAGGAGGAAGGAACCGTCTATGCGTTTGTTCGTGGCGTTGGACATCCCGGAAGAGGCTGTCCATTATGTGGCCGATGTACAGGAGCGGCTGAAAGCGGAAGTACGGGCAGACAGATGGCAGCCGCTGCACAATCTTCATTTGACGCTGCATTTTCTCGGTGAAGTCGAGGAAGCGCTCGTCCCGGCCATCTGTGAGGACATGGACATCGTCAGTGCGATTATCGAGCCGTTTCAGCTGCGTATCGGCGGCTTCGGGGCGTTTCCCCATGCGGAGCATCCCCGCGTACTTTGGCTCGGTCTGCGCGGGCAAACGAATCCGCTCAAGCAGCTTCACTTGCTTTTGGGCAGACGCTTTGAGCTGCATCCAGGAGTCGCGTATGATCGCAAACGCTATCGCCCGCACATGACACTGGCCCGCGGGCCGCAAGCACCTGCGGAGGGGCTGCCGCTCTTGGATTGGAACGAGCGATATTTGGCAAGAGAGACGCCCCGCTGGACGGTGCGGCATGTCCATCTGTACCGTTCGGAGCTGTTGCCGGAGGGAGCCGTGCATACGATCATACATACGAGCACGTTTGCGAAAGATCACAGCAAAAAACAAGTGGTACCTGAATAGACTAAGAAAAGGACCAGGGAAAGCTTTCCAGAAAGCGGTGGAAAACGGATGGGTGAGTTCACGACCGGCATTCTTTATCCACGCAAATACGAACCGAAAGTACTGATTGCCTTGTCCAAGTCTTCGCAACCGTACTTCCACAGAAACATCAATGGCGACTGGAACGCATTTTTCCTGCAGGATGAATGGATTGAAACCTCCTCGACGCTTGAATTTTTGCTTACCCTGTCGAAGCAATTCGTGCCGCTGCTTTGGTTTCACGACGCAGAAGACAATGGCTGGGGGTTTCGTCTGTTCGATGCTGGCTTTGAAGTCTCTTCGGCGACGATCAGCTATTCCCTGGATGTGGAAATGGCGGAGGCGGAGTTCGGCAGACTTTATCCGGAGATTGACCTGCAGGAAGGGATTACAGACAGCGAGGACGTTCGGCAAAAGTATGAAGACATACTGGACCGGGTTGTGCGTTCGGAGTTGTATCGGCGAGAAGTAGGCAAGGGCATTATGCGAATCAAGCCGCAATCGTTCAGTCGGATCGCGGGGCCGAAGCAAGTGCAGCAGCTGCGCTCGCTGTTTGATTTGCAGCTGTTGACAGATGTAGACGAAGAAACCGGCGCTTCGCTACTGTACGATTCGGTGGATCTGTTCAAAGAGATTTTAGGGATCGAAGAAATGGTGTGGGTAAATTACGCGTATTTGGCAAGTGGCGGCAGGGAGTAGAAAACAAAAAGGGCGGGATGGCTCCCGCTCTTTTTTCTGTGTGCAAGGAAGGGCGCCTACCCTTTTTTCCATGGACCAAAAATTTCATCGACATCCAGAAGCATAATCAGCTTGTCGTCCAGGCGGGCGATTCCTTGCAAATATTTGCCCTCTACGCCAGCGACGATCGGTGGCGCCGGTTCGATCAGATGCTGGGGAATGTTCATGACCTCGGACACCGCGTCGACGATGATGCCGATATTCAGCCCTTCCAGCTGCAAGTCGACAAAGCGGGTGTCATCCGTCTGGGCAATCGGCTCCAGACCGAACAGTTTGCGCAGGTTCACGATCGGCAAAATCCGGCCGCGCAAGTCAATGACGCCCTCTACGTACACAGGCGACTTGGGGAAACGGGTGATGGGCAGAGGTTTGATAATTTCGCGCACCAAGGCAATGGAAAGCCCGTAATACTCGCTGCCCATTTTAAACAAGATGGACTGGGCTGTCGCCGCTTCTGCCTGCCAATCTGTACCGTTGTTTCGTTTTGTCAATTCCAACTCTACCATTCCTTCCCGAACCGCTTTCTTAGTGTTTACCCGTATTGTACCATGGGCAAACCTGTTCGGCGGCAAATTTTCCTTGCGGGCTAGGGCAGGAGCGGAAGCGAAGCGATCACCACGATCGCCATGCTGACGCCAAAGCTGAGGAAGGCGTTTTTCGTGAGGAGCATGATGATGAAGCAGGCGACACCGGCGGCGAGCAGAATCGGCTGGAAGACCACGGACTGGTTCTGCACGAAAAGAGCCGGGAAAATGAGCGCTGCGAAAATCCCTACCGGAATGTAGCTCAGCCCGCTTTTCAGCCGGGCGGACATCCAGTGGCTGGGCAGGCGCATGAAGGCGCGGCGGGAGAAGTAAGTAGCGATACTCATGAGAAAAAACAGCCAGAACAGATTCATGCGGTTTCGACCTCCTGTGCCGATTCGGCTTGTGACGAGGGAGCGGCTTTCGTCTCGGCAGGCAAGGCGAATCCGATCCCAAAGGCGACCAGTCCCGCTGCCAGCAGATGAAGCCCGTTCGGCAAAAGCAAGGCGACGCCGACTGCCAGCCCCCCGCACAAAAGAAAGGTAAGGATGCGTGCGGGCGAAGTGAGCTGAAAATAGGACAGGGCGATGAACATGGCGATATAGCTGAACCCAAGCCCCAGCGCTCCGGGATCCGGAATCCATTCTCCCGCGAGGCTACCTGCCCATGTGCCCAAGCCCCAGCAAGCGTACAAAGTCAGGCTGACCCCATACAGATAGGCGGTTTCGCCTGGATGATGACGAAACCGGTTCAGGGAGAGCGCATATTGTTCATCCGTCATAAAAAAGGCCAGGATGTTCACGTGGGCAAACGGCAAACGCTGGTAGTAGGGCGATACCGACAGTCCCATCAAGAAGTGACGCGTGTTCAGCAAGAAGGTAGTGAGGAGGATCGCCCACATGCCCGCTTGCTCCGACAGCATGCCGACCGCGCTGAACTGCGCAGCTCCCGTGTAGATGAACAGCGACATCGCAACGCTTTCCCAGACTGTCAACCCGGCCGCAAGCGCCATCATCCCGAAAATGATGCCCGACAAAATGTAGCTGGCTGCAAGCGGCAGGGCATCCCAGGCTCCCTGCCGAAACAAGCTGGCCGAATGTGCCGAATGTTTGGACATGTTCATCTATACCCCTCCTTTTGGTGCGAGAGAACCTGACTGATGATCGCCATTCCCCGCTCGATCTGGCTTGGCGGCTCATGGGTGAAGCAGAGACGGATGTAGGGCTGCTCGGCATTTCGCAGCAAAAACATATCCCCGCACGTGAACGAGACTCCGTTTTGCCTGCACGTTTGCATCAGCTTGCGCGCTTCCACGCCTTCCGGGAGAGAAACCCAGAAGTAGAAGCCTCCCGCAGCTTTTTCATAGTGCAGACCGAGTGCCTTCAGCGGCTGGAGGTGCGCTTCCATTACGTCTGCCTGCTGCCGATACAGCTGCCGCGAATGGGCGAGGTGGGGGGATAGCGCATCGGCTTTCAAAAAGTTGGCGAGAGCAATCTGTCCCAGCGTGTTCGTCGAGATGGAAAGCTCCTTGAGCCTGCTTATCAGCTGGATAAAATGCTGGTTAGCGGCGATCCAGCCGATGCGCAGCCCAGGAAAGAGCAGCTTGGACAGCGTGTTCAAGTAAATGACGTGGCCGGATTGGTCCAGTGCCTTGAGGGCTGGCGGTGGCGGCGTGTCCAGATGCAAATGGCGGTAGGCGTCATCCTCCACGATAGGGATGCCGTAGCGATCGGAAAGCGACAGAAGATGCTCGCGCCGCGCCAGGGAAAGCGTGTAGCCCGTCGGATTGTGAAACGTCGGAACCGTGTAGATGAAGCGCGGGCGATAGCGGCCAAGAATCCCTTCCAAAATATCCGTCTTCATGCCGTCCTGATCGAGCGGAACGGGAATCACCTGGATGCCCAGCGATTGAAAAAGCTGCAAGGAGCCGAAGTAGGTGGGCATTTCCGTGACGATACTGTCGCCGGGTTTGGCGAGCATGGACGTGATGAAGTAAAGCCCTTCCTGCGAGCCGCTTGTCACTAAAACCTGCTCGGGCGAAGAAATCTGTTCGAAGCCCATCCAGCGGACGAGTTGCTCGCGCAGCTGCGGCAAGCCTTGGACGGATGTGAAAAAGTAGGAGCTGACCTGGTCTGCGGCGCTTTTGACATAATCGGGAAAGCCGGAAGTGACGAGCGTGTGCTTGCCTCCGTCGCCATGGGCGAAGTTGATCGTGTCCGGGTAGGTATCCGTAATGGACAACAGTTCGGCCATATGGGGAGGAGCGGCGTGCAGATAGGTATAGTTGTGCTGGCTGCTCCAGTGGATTTTGTTCAGCGCGGGCGCGGGCGGCAGGGCCTCGACGTAGCGGCCGCTGCCCATTTTTCCTGCGATAAAGCCTTCCGCCTCCAGCTCGGCGTACGCCCTGACCACGGTATTGCGGCTGACACCGAGTCGGGCAGCGAGCTTTCGCTCCGGTGGCAAATGAGAGCCAATTGGCAGCTCGCCGCTCAAAATTTGGTACCTGAGTTGGTTGTATACGCGGGTGTAAATTGGAGTTCTCCCCATAAAACGGCTCCTTTTTCACGTTCTTTTTGTCTCACTATACGCACAAAAAAACAAGAATAAAAGAGCCAATTTTCTTCAGATAAAAAGCCATAATAGAAAACGAACAGACCAACAAGCCAAGGCTCGCCAGTCTGTTCGTCTGTTTTGGCAGGCATCCCCCGCCCTTTTACGGCTCGCGCAGGTCGTTGAGCGAGATTCCTTGTTCCAGGGCAAAATCAAAATCATCCACATCGTAAAATTGAACAGGTACGATATATTCCAAAATCCGATCCTGAAAATCGGGCTGGTCTGTGAGCAGCGGGACTTCAAAGCGTACGGACGTCAGCAGGAGCTGCGTCTCGACGGGATCAAATATTTCTCCCCACATGGCGTTGTCCTCTACCTTGATGACCGTTAGCGTGACACCGTTCGGAAAGGTGAAAGGAACCTTGGACCAGGGGGCAATCAGTCCTTTTTCCAGTCGCTTGCGGTTAAAGGGATCGGCAAAAAACTGGCTCATTTCCTTCATGACCCGGCGGACATGCTGATCGTCACCGGAGTAGGGCATGATGGGTTCAGGACTCTGGATAAATTCGTCCAATTCATAGATTGTCGATGCGGGTATCAGATATTCCACCGGTTGCGATGGGGCCATCAACTCCCCGTAGATAGCCAACATGATCGCTTCGATCACGAATTGTTTCGACATTTCGACAACCCTCCTCCCTACCATCATACTGAAATCGTCCAGTGACAACAAGCCCGGGCCAAAGCGGGAGGTGCAAGCTGGTTTTGCCTGTGACCGTCCAAGTGACAGACTGACGCCAAAGGAAACGGAGGAATGCCCGTTGCTCGATCCTGGATTTTACTCCTCCCTGTTGTTGATAATAGCCATTAACATCGCCCTGAGCGGCGACAATGCCGTCGTGATCGCCATAGCCTGCCGCAAGCTGCCCAGGGAGCAGCAAAAGAAAGCGATTGTATGGGGGACGATGCTGGCCGTGGTCGTTCGAGTCATCGCTACGATCCTGGCGGTATCCTTGCTGAAAATTCCCTACCTGTACCTGATCGGGGGGCTGATTTTGCTGTGGATCAGCTACAAGCTGCTGCGGGAAGAGGACGGGCAGGAGGACATGGAGGCGAGCGACGATCTCGTGCAGGTAGTCAAAACCATCGTCGTGGCCGATATCATGATGGGACTGGACAACGTTCTCGCCATTGCGGGAGCGGCACAGGGCAATCTCGTGCTGATTATCCTTGGGCTATTGATTAGCGTACCCTTGATGGTCTTCGGCAGCCAGCTGATCCTGCGCGTCATGGAGCGGTTCGCCTGGCTCGTCTATGTGGGGGCCGGCGTGCTGGCATTCGCCGCAGCCAACATGATTTTCACAGAGGAAGCGGTTCAAAGCTGGTTGGCCCCGAAGGAATGGCTGGTGGTGCCGCTCAAGTTCTTGCTGGTGAGCGCGGTTTTGCTGCTGGGGTATGGGCAGCGCTCGAAGGCAAAGGCGAGTTGACAAGCTGCCTGTTTTCGTCCAGGCGCGGCCGGAATGTCATGGTGCGCCCATCGCGCAAAAAACAGCAGCCTTCTCCTGGCGGAGGAGCTGCTGTTACGAGAACGGCGAATCTACAATGCTCTGACAATGGTTACGTTCATCCAGTCCTTGTCGTACAAGTTGATTTCAAAAGGCGTAGCTACCTCTGATCCATCCTCGTTGGTCAGGATGCGAATGGTCGGCCGATTGACGGCGAGCGGATTGACCCGCGAGACGACACCTGTATGTCCCGAACTGAGCTGGACGGTGGAAGCAATCGGGAAAATCGCGACGTGCTGCAAAAACAGCTTGAGCAGCTCCAGGTCAAAGTACGTATTCCCGGAAGCGAACAAATACTCGGTCGCCTCTGAGGGCGAATATCTTTGGCGAAAAGGACGCGGCGAGATCAGCGCGTCAAAGACATCCGCAATCGCAACGATTCGGGCGTATTCGTGAATGTCCTTGCCGCTGAGCTGGCGCGGATATCCCGTCCCGTTGTACCGCTCGTGATGCTGCAACGCACAGTGCGCGGACACAACGGAAATAGCAGGCTGGCTGCGCAGGATGCGAAAGCCCTCTTCCGTGTGGTATTGCAGACGCTGTCGCTCTTCGGCTGTCAGCTCTTTGCGCAAGCTCCACAGTTCTTTCGGCACCTGGGTCATCCCGATGTCGAACAGCAGGGCCCCGATGCCCAGCTCCATCATCTGCTGCTGGTTGTAGCCTTTCGCCAGGCCAACCACGCCTGCGAGCACAGCGACATTGACGGCATGGTGAAAAAAGTAGCCGTCCATCACGTGGAGACTGGACAAATGGACGAGCACATCTTTTCTGCTGCTCAAGTCTTGCAAAATCTCCCGAAACACCTTCTGAAAAGCGCTGCCAAAATCAGGGGGGGAGGTGCGGCGTTTGACATGCGGCTGGTCCATCAGGGTGGTCATCGTCTTGTACACGGCGTCGACCGCTTGTTTGCGCGTCTCGTCGCGGATGACGTCCTCCGGGATGATATCATCTGTACGCTTGTCCTGAATGTAGAGCGTATCAATCCCTAATTGCTTGAGGCGCTCAATGTAGCGTTCCGTCAGCTGTACGCCCATCCCGAGCAGGATGTTACCGTTTTCCTGAAAAATGCTTTTGGCAATGACATCTCCTGGCTTCACTGAAGTAATGTGCAATTTTCTCACAACGAAAGCCCCAGTCCTTTGTCGATAGAATGTAAATAGTCCTGATTTTCTGCCAAATCGCTTAGTTCCATTCTATCATAGGGAAAGTCTGGGGCACTACTGCTTGCCGTGACTTCTTGAATTTGTCGTTTTTTCCCATTCCTGCTGGTTTCGCCTGTTCGTATTATTGCTCCGCTGCCCGGTCAGAGCGGGTAAACCAGCGGAACGGATTCAACGACCAGCGAGGCTCGTGGCGAGCGTACCGCTCCTTGCGCCGGGTCAGGCGCTGCTGCATCAGATCCATTTCAAAAGTGACGCGGCGCATCTCCAGGCGCAGCGATTCCTGCATCTCTTCGATATCGGCGATTTTTTGCAAAATGGCGGATTGCATGTTGTTCAGCGAGGACAGTTGCGCCAACTCCTGCTGAAACTTCAAGAGTGTCTCGTGTACTGCCAGCTCCATTTCCTTCATGCCTGCTTGCAGATTGTTGCCCTGGCCGAGGGCTACGGCTGTTTCCTCCGCACTGGCGTACTCCTCCGCAGCCAGCATTTCTTCCGACAAACGGCCTTCATCTATGAGCTGTCGCTGTATTTCCTTGAGCGAGCTGTTTCCGCTATCTTTTCTTTCCTTGACTTCTTTCAAGAGGGCAAAGCCCGCTTCGCTAATCAAATAGTGACCCTGCGGATTTTTCAGACGTTCCTTTGCGGGTACGAACAAGTCCAGCCAGTTGCGCAACGTACGTACATGTACGTCAAGGCGATCAGCTACCTCTTTCGAAGCCATCCAAACTTGTACATCCATCCCGAATCACTCCTTTTTTCCCCTGGGTATTCCCGGTGGACTCATTATAGCACCATTTTTTTCCGGGTAAGAGAGAATCGACAAAGGTTCTAAAAAGTAGTGGCATTTCGCCTGTTTCGGACAGGTCCTTCGCTTTTTGTCATCGCTGTCGCAAGCGGGACAAATATGGGCGGCTCACTCATATTGATCCGGACAGGCGCGTACATATGGAGGGAATACACGTCCCCATGCTCGTGCGGGATGAGGAGAGGACCGGATGATGCAACCGTTCTTTTGGATTGTTTTGCTTGCTGCAGCGCTTGCCAGTTGTATCGGCGGCCTTTTGCTGTGTCTTCGCGCCTGGTCGCGCCAAGCGCTGTTCGCCATGATTAGCGCCGGGGCCGGATTGCTGCTGGCGATTACGATGCTCGACCTGATGCCGCATGTCATCCAGGGAGAAAGCTTGCGGATGATGCCGTTTGTGCTCGTGGGCTTTGCCGGGCTGTTCACCCTGGAGCTGCTCGGAAAGGCGGCCGGAGGGGAAATTGGTTCGACGGGCGTACTCGGGGTGCTCGGGGGCTTTTTGCTGCATGCTTTTGTCGAAGGAGTGTCGCTGGTGGCGAGCTTGACTGTGGATACGGAGGTTGGCGCGTCGGTCTTATTGGCGATGCTTTTGCATAAAATACCAGATGGGGTCACCGTGGCTTCGCTCATGCTTGCTGCCACGAACTCGCGGAAAAAAGCGCTGTGGGGGGCGACTTCTCTCGGAATCGCCACGCTGGTCGGAGCGTGCAGCTTCGGGCTTGCCGAACGCTTTTTTCCGCCTGACTGGTCAAGCGTGATGCTCGCGATGACAACCGGAATTTTTTTGTACGTGTCCGCAAGCCACCTGGTTCCTTTTATCGTCCAGGCGCGGCGGGCGGAATACGGGGTTTACTTTTTTGGCGCGGTGCTGCTCTATATCGTGCTGTCCGCTTACATGCATGCGAATCATCTGCATGCCTGACAGGCTCACATGCATAAACAGAGGCGCTTCTTGCCAACCTAAGAAAAGAATGGAACGGTAGCAGGAGGGAAGGAGTCAGGAGAGCATGAACCACACCAATCGGAACCAGTTCGACGACGCAGCGCAGGGAGGAACCGAGTTCCCGGTCATGGGAACGTCGCTGAATCCTTTTGACGAAGCGTGGGGGACGTTTGCTGCTGACCAGCCGCTGACTGAACAGGATGGCGTCACCGAGTAACAACTAAATAAACCGCTGTCGAAAGGGAGCGGTTCGCGCTCTTTTCTCGCGTCCCCCTCGTAACGAAGGACAAGATCGGTTATAATGGCGGGGAATAGCTTGGGAAGGGGCGAATACATAATGAATACATTGTTGCAAGGCAAAAATATTGTAATCATGGGTGTAGCGAACCACCGCAGCATCGCTTGGGGGATTGCGCAATCTTTGCACAACGCAGGAGCGAACCTGATTTTCACTTATCAGGGAGAGCGCCTGCGCGAAAACGTGGCAGAGCTGTCCGCGAAGCTGGGCAAGGAATCCTTGCTGGTCAACTGCGATGTGACCAAGGATGAAGAGGTGGAAGCGGCGTTTGCTACCATTCGGGAAAAAGTGGGCGTCATTCACGGTCTGGCGCACTGCATTGCATTTGCCAAAACCGAGGAGCTGGAAGGCGAATTCGTCAACACGTCCCGTGACGGCTACGCGCTTGCGCAAGACATCAGCGCGTACTCGCTGGTGGCGGTTGCCCGCGCGGCTCGTCCGTTGATGACAGAAGGCGGCAGCATCGTGACCTTGACCTATCTGGGCGGCGAGCGCGTCGTGCAAAACTACAACGTCATGGGCGTGGCCAAAGCAGCGCTGGACGCATCGGTACGCTACCTCGCTAACGATCTCGGCAAGGAAAACATTCGCGTCAACGCGATTTCCGCAGGGCCAATCCGCACCCTGGCGGCAAAAGGCATCCGCAATTTCAACGCGGTTCTGAAAGAAATCGAAGAAAAAGCGCCGCTGCGCCGGACGATTGACCAGACCGAAGTAGGCGATACAGCCCTCTTCCTGTTCAGCAACCTGTCCAGAGGCATTACCGGCGAGATTTTGCACGTAGACGCCGGATACAACATCATCGGCGGCTAAGCGGCCAGGCTTTGCGCCCATACGAATGAATAACAGGCTCCCTTTGCTCGCATACTATACCAAATGCGACGAAGGGAGCCTGGCTTATGTTTCCATTGATTACGAACATGGAAGAGTTTTTGATTTACATGGGCGGAGGTTACCAGTATTTACCTGCCCATTTCGCTGATGAAACGGGAGGGGCGGGTCTTTCTTCCGAAGCGCTCCCGGGGGATACCGATACACAGGCTGCGGCGGGCACGCGTAATCGCCACGTATAGCAGACGGCGTTCTTCTTCCAGGGCAGCCGTTCCGCCTTTGCGCAGCTCGTCCAGGGTGTACTCGTGCGGGAGGGCGCCTTCCACCAGATCAGGCAAAAAGACGTGGTCGTACTCCAGACCTTTTGCCCGATGAATACTCAAGACGTGTACAGCTTCATCCGGGAGTGGCCGCATCGTGCGCCACTCTTTTTCCTGTCTTTCCATCTGCTCGATATAGGCCAAAAAGTCGCCGATCGTCGCATGACGCTTGGCGGCCGAAAGCAATTGCTGCAACTCGTCACTCCAGCGTTCCCGGCCATCTTCCCGGTCGCGAGCCCGTTTTTTCAAATACTCGCGGAGCTTGCCGTCCTCGTAAATCAGCTCCAGCGCCTGGGCAGGAGGACAGTCCTTGCAGGCGGCGAGAATGTCGGTGATGGCTTGCAAATGCTTGCGCTGGTAGGGCTTGAGCTGAGTCAGGTGCGGCAGGATGTGCAGGATCGGCTTGTCCTCCAGAATCGCCTGGCTGCGCACGGCATTCCAGGCATCGGCGGAGATGTAGAGCGTCGGCAAAATTTCCTTTAACGCGTCCGTATCGTCCGGATTGAGCGCCAGCCGCAAATAATGCAAGGTCCAGCGAACGGTCTGGCGCTGGTAAAACGAGTCTTCCTCCTGCGTGTAATGAAACGGAATGCCCGCCTCGCTCAACCGCTCCACGATCGGCCGTGCCGACTCGTTCGTACGGTACAAAACCGCGCACGCGCCATAGGCTGATCCTTGCTCGCGCCGATGGATGATTTCGTCCACGATTCGGGACGCCTGCTCTTCCTCGTCGTCCGGTTCAAACAAGAACGTGTCGCCTTCTTCGCGGTGAAACGACCGGCATGCTTTCTCCCAGCGCGATCGGTTGTGGCCGATCAGCGAATAGCCGAGACTGACGATAGAAGAGTGCGAGCGGTAGTTGACTTCCAGCGTAATCGTGGAGGCTTGTGGAAAATCGTGGGTGAAGCCCAATATGTACTGTGGATCGCTGCCGCGAAAGCCGTAGATCGACTGGTCATCATCGCCGATGACGCAGAGGTTGTTTTGCGGCGCGGCGAGCAGCTTGACGGTTTCGTACTGGATGCGGTTAATATCCTGAAATTCGTCGATCATGACATGCGTAATCCGCTCCTGATAGCGTTGCAGCAGGTCGCGATTGTCACGCAGCATCTCGTAGCAGCCGAGCAGCATGTCGTCGAAATCAAACCATTGCTGCTTTTTCTTTGCGGCCTCGTAGAGCGGGTAAAGCTGGGCGGCCCGCTTTTCCGCATCGGTTGTCGCCTTGCGAAAAGCTGCTTCGTGCGGGAGAATGTATTCGTTTTTCCAGCGGCTGATGATGCTGAGCGCTTCGGTGATGTCCGTTTCTTTCAGCGCCATGAGTTCGTCATGGCCGAGCAAAGCTCCCGTTTCGCGCAGCAGCCGCCACTTTTGCCAGTCCTTTTTCAGCAGCCGTTGCTGATCCCAGCTGTTTGGCTGATGGTGTACAAGCATGCGGTAAAAAATGCTGTGGAACGTTCCGGCAATCAGCTCGCGAGCTTGACCGGACGGCAGCTGCCTGGCAATTCGCTGGCGGATTTCCTCCGCGGCCTTGGTCGTAAAGGTCACGACCATGATCCGTTTTGGCTCCACGCCGACCTCTTTGATGAGGTGAGCGGTGCGGGCTGTCATCACCCGCGTCTTTCCGCTGCCGGCTCCGGCGAGGATCAAGAGCGGCCCGTCTGTCGTATGCACGGCTTGCTGCTGGGTCGGATGCAGCGGCTGGTTCAACTGTTGCTCAGTCAGATGAGCAATCGTCTTTTTCGGCATCAAACGCTTGCGAAAAACCGGAGGCTTGGCCGCTGGCGGTGCAGGCGTGCTCGTGCTGCCGATGGCTCTTTTTTTCGGCAAGCGAAAGGAGCCGATCATCGTCGCGTCTTCTTCCTCGGCAGCAAGCCTGTCCGGCGCGGATGGCTGGGCCGACTCGTCCGAAAAGGCGAGCGGGCTGTCCGCAGCAGCAGAGGAAAGAGGCACGGACGTATCATCGGAGAAAGGGAGATCGCCGCCACCCGATGCGCTCGGGCTTGTGCCTGTCACAAGCGGCTGAAGCACAGCCGCTGCGGTTTCGTCCAAGGCTTGCAGCCACTCCAGGGAATCCGGGTTGTCCTGGGCCAAAAGCGGGCAGGCGGCTCCCTCCGGATGGGCGAAGTACGGTTCAAAGCTGATCCCGGCCATCAGGCGAAGCGCGGATGCACAGGCTGGACAGCGAACCTTGTCCTGCCGGGCTGCCATGCGCCAAAACGGTATGCGGTGGTAAGTCGCGGGCTGCAACAGGATGGGCTTGTTGTCTAGTAATGCATAGTTCATGATGACACCTCGATCAAGCAGCTTCTTTGTCTACAGTCAAACGCGGATCGCGGAAACAAGAAGTGCCCCCTGGCGGCAGGGGACACTTGCCAAAACAAGTCGATTTTTACGATTGGGCGTGCAGCAAAATCGTATCGTCGGGCAGGGCCTCGTCATCCAGATGGGTGATGGCTACCCGGGTGATGCGATGGTTTTCCAGCTCGCTGATCGTGAACAGGTAGCCCTGGAACAGGACGGATTTTCCCAGCGCCACTTCTTCATTCAGCTGGCTGTAGAGCCAACCGGCGATCGTATCGACTTCATCGGAGACGATCTCGATGGTCAGAAAATCGCTCAGTTCGGTCAAGAGCGTTTTGCCAGAGACGGAAAGGGCATTGCTTGCGCTTTCTTCGATTTCCGGGCGCTCGTTGTCATCGAATTCGTCCTGGATGTCGCCCACAATCTCCTCCAGGATGTCCTCCATGGTCAAAATGCCCGCGGTCCCGCCGTATTCGTCAATGACGATCGCCATTTGCGAGCGGCGCTTCTGCATCAGCCGCAAGACGTGGCTGATTTCCATGGATTCCGGCACGGTGAGCAGCGGGCGGAGAAAATCTTTCAGCTCGGCTTTTCCGGTGGTCAGTGCCGACAGGAAAAAGTCGGACGTGTGAACGAAGCCGATCAGCCTGTCTTTGTCTTCGTGCGCGACAGGGAAGCGCGAATGGCGGGATTGCCGGATGATGTGAAGATTTTCATCGAAGGTGTTGTCGTCGTACAGACAAATCATATCGATGCGCGGGATCATAATTTCCCGGGCAAGACGCTCGGAAAACTCGAACACATTGTCCACCAAGGCCATTTCCGTCTGGTCAATGTGGCCGCTCTTGTGGCTCTGATTGACGAGCAGGCGAATTTCTTCCTCCGTATGGGCCGGGTCGTTTTCCGTGACAGGCTCGATGCCCAGACGACGGATGAAGAGATTGGCCGCGCCGTTCAAAAACCAGATGAGCGGATAGCTGAGCTTGTAGAAAAACATGAGCGGAGCGGCCGTCCACAGCGAGGTCGCTTCTGCTCTCTGGATGGCCAGCGACTTGGGAGCAAGCTCCCCGAACACGATATGCATGAATGTGATGATGGCAAACGCGATCGCGAGCGAAACGGGCCCTGCCATAGCGGGCGGGAATTGAAGATAGGCCATCATGGGTTCGACGTAATGGGCGATAGCAGGCTCACCAACCCAGCCTAGTCCGAGCGATGCCAGCGTGATGCCGAGCTGGCAGGCTGATAGATAGGCGTCGAGTTCGCGGGTGACCTTTTGCGCGTAGCGGGCACGCTTGTTGTTGCCCTCACTGACGAGCTGGGCCAGGCGAGTTTGGCGAACTTTTACCAACGAGAATTCTGCTGCGACGAAGAAGCCGTTCAGTAGGACCAAAAACACCACGAGCAGCAGATTCAGCGTAATCTCCCCTATCGGACTCTCCAAGCGCACCTCCAGCCTCCCGCCGTGCGAAAGGTGGAGAATTCACCTCCGTTACGCGAAGTGTATGGGACATGCAGAACCAAAACGTATATACATTCGCCGCTTCCTTGTTACAGGTAAGTATACCAATAGGTCAACCGAAGAGTCAAAACGTTCCGATTGCTTCCGGCGCTTTTCGCAGCTTGTCAGGACCTGCCCGGATCGCCTTGCAGACACCAAAAGGGGCTGATGTCCAGGGGAGGGCGGGCATTGGCTGCAAGAAAAGGGTTTCGGGATTTCGGTGCAGCGGCGACGGGCGAAAATGTGGATTGGGATGAGCGTTGGTCTGACGCTCGCTTGGTTCGCGCGAAAGAAGACAGGAAGATCGGCAACCGGGGCAGGGGAAGCAGACGCTGTGGAGAAAATAAAGAGAGGACAAGGAAGAAACGAGGGACCCAATTGCCTCTGCCATTCCCCGCCGAGGATCACAGAGCGGGCGAGCGGGGAGGCTCTTTTCCCGGTCATGTCAGCTCGCGAAGCCACGGGCGCAGCCTTCGCTGCCCTTATGCCAAAAAGGCTGGACGCGATTGCCCAGCCCTTGTGCGATCATGCAAACACACGCTTATGCCGCTCCCTTCGAAGCAAACGCCTGCCTGCTCGGATGCCGGTCCGAAGCCACCTGTACGCGCCACCGCCGGGAGAAGCGATCATGCGCGTTCCGATTCTAAAGCCCCTTTGCCGGAAACAGGGGGCAGAACCGTTTATGGAGCTGAAAAGCAAGGTTTGGCTGGCAAAACGGTTCAGGATGGAGCGGAGGAAGAAGAGAGGTAATCGGCAATCTCTGCGAGCTTGTGCTCAGCCGCTTCCCGAACGGATTTCGGTATGAAAAAAATTTCTTCCGAGGTGTTCATGTAAAATTTCGCTTCCAGATACGGATGACCCAGCTTGACAGTCATCTCGCCTTTTCCTGTTGACGAATTGGTGAAATTGGTGGGAATGCGCAGGAAATACGTGCTGCTGCTGGCAGAATCGTACATGACGACATCATACGTGGGCATGCCGTCCCCGCCTGATCGGTGAAACCCCTGCTGTCTGAGCATTTTGTCGACATAGGAGAGTGGCTGTACGACACCGGTCAGGGTTTTGTTTTTTAACCGCATGGACATCCTCCTCGGCTCAACCTTTGAGAAAATTCGGGTTTGGTACCATCCTATGAGCGGTGTGCGGATTTCAGACTTGGAGAAAAAGAAAAGAAGGAGTGGAAGAAGATGAGTCCATACGCAGATTTGCATACTCATACAAAAGCGTCAGACGGCACCTGCGAGCCGGCGGAAAACGTCCGCCTGGCGAAAGAAGCCGGGTTGGCTGCTCTCGCCATTACCGACCACGATACGGTAGCGGGCATAGCCGAAGCGATGGAGGCGGGAGCGCGACTGGGCGTGGAAGTCATCCCAGGGGTGGAGGTAAGCTCGATCGGCAATGGACAGGACATCCACGTGCTCGGCTATTTTGTGCCCTACGAGGATCAGGCGTTCCAAAAACGGCTGGCGGGCTTGCGCGAGACGCGCCATCAGCGCAACCAACTGCTGATCGCCCGCTTGCAGGAGCTGGGCATTGCGATTACGCTGGAAAACGTCTACCGCCGCAAGCAGGGGACGGACAAAAACATCGGCCGTCCGCACATCGCCGAGGAACTGATCGAGCTTGGCGTCGTCGCTACGATGCAAGAAGCGTTCGACAAATACTTGGGCAAAGGGGGAGCGGCCTACGTTACCCCTCCGCGCATCACGCCCCAGGAGGCGATCACGCTGATTCAGGAGGCGGGCGGCGCCGCCGTGCTGGCGCATCCGGGGCTGTATGACGATGACGAGCTTGTGCGCGAGCTGATTGCGTTCGGACTGGACGGAATCGAAGTCAACCACCCGGACAACGACGAGCTGCAAAAAGCCCGCTACAGCAAATGGGCCACCGAGCACGGTCTCGTCATGACAGGCGGCTCGGATTTTCATGGCTGGCGCGGCTCGGAGCCGTTCCACGCGATGCTCGGCTCGCATACGGCGTCGGCGCAGGTCGTGGAGCAGCTGCGGGAACGGGCGCGGAAGCGGAAGAGCTGAGAGGAGGGCATAAGCGCACAAGCGCCGGAATAATCGTTCGGCAAAAACATTTCAGCCCCCTATCTGGTCGGCCGGTTTGGCTCACGCAGATGAGGGGGCTTTGTTCATCCAGGACGCTTGCGTGCGATCCGTGCTGCCTTGTTACCGCAATGCCTTGACCATTGCGATATGCGCAATGCCGGCCTCGTGGAAAACGTCGCCATGCGGTTCGTAGCCGAGCTTTTCATAGAAACGCTGCGCGTGTGTCTGGGCGTTCAGCTTGAGGCTGTCATAGCCGAGTTCTTTTGCCGCTTCTTCCATGGCGAGCATGATCTGGCGACCCAAACCGGTGCCGCGTTCTTGTTTGAGAACCGCCACCCGCTCGATTTTTGCCACGCCAGGCGCATACGGCCGCAAGCGGCTGGCTCCAACCGGCTCCTGCTCGTTGTACGCCACGAAATGAAGGGTGCCGCTCCCTTGCCGATCATGCTCGTCAATCTCCAGGTCGGCAGGAACCTCCTGCTCCTCAATGAACACCGCTCTGCGCACAGCGAGAGCATCCTGCATGGCTTGGTCAGACGTTACTTTTTGGATCCGATACGTTTGTTGTTTCATGGAGACACGTCCTTTTCTAGGGGTAGATGCCTTAAAAAGATCCCTCCCTGCAAGCCAAGCTCACGGGGAGGGCGACAATCTTGCTTTATTTTTTCAAGAGGAAGGTCTGGTACACGCTCCAGATGCCGTCTTCCAACTGATAAATCAAGTGAAAGCGATCGATTTCGCTCGTCAGGTCGATCTTGGCCATGCTCAATTGTCCGGTTACATCGCGCAGCTCATCGTCGGACAGATCGCGCCCGATGGTCAGATGCGGTACGTATGCGTAGGTTTCTTTTTCCGATACACACTGGTTGACGATCTTTTCATGCAGAACCTGAAACGGCTCTTTGTTTTGCACGGCCAAATAAATGACGTTTGTCGTCGGATGGAAACTAGAAACCCGATGGAAATGGGCAGTAAAGCTTTCCGTAGAGGAGGCAACCTGCTCCAGATGACTCACCAGCTCTGGCAGCTTGGTTTCTTCAAGGTCAAAGGCTTCTTTCAAGCGGATATACGGAGGAATCAATGCGTATGCCGGGTCATAACGCTTCCGGTAAGAGTTGGCTACTTCTTGAACCTTGCTGGATGGAAAGATCACGATACTATACCTCATGAGAACCACTCCTCCTTGCTATCTATCTTGCATACTCTACAAGGAACTATTTTAACAGAAAATTCTTCATTTGTGTAATGTTATGCGGCGAACCGTATATTCCGGCCGCTTCGGGAAACACTGTGTAGTGCAAGGAGGTGCCGCACTGCATGTACACGGCCATGATGATTACATTCATTTTTCTCGTCCTGCTCCTGCTGTCAGTGCTGACCTTCACCATTTTGTCGGCGATTCGCAAAGGCGAGTTCGAAGAAGCGCTTGTGTCGCCCTTAAAGGATGAAGGTCCGCAGGAAGAACAGCCACGGTAAGTTTACCCGTAAAGCGTACGCAGCATACGCGGTAGGTTTTGCTGCCAGTGGCCCCACGTATGGTCACCCTCGAACGTTTCGTAGAAGAGGGTGGCTTTTTTCGTCTGCAAAATGGCCCGCAACTCCTCGTTGGCCGCATACAGGTTCAGGACGCCGCGCGAAGAGCTCACAGCGGTTTCTTCCGTCCCGATTTCCAGATAAAACGTTTGGGGCACCGTCCACTCAGCTTGCGCGATCCGTCGGTTTAACTCTTCGTCCACAGCCCCCGACTGGCAGGCCACCTGGCCAAATGTATGCGGGTAAGCCAGCGCCGTAAACAGAGAAACGACGCCACCGAGCGATTCCCCAAGCAAGGTCCGCCCATTGCCAAGCGGGTGGGTGGAGTAATGGGAATCCACGAAGCTGACGACTTCATCCGCCAGGAAGCGGGTGTAGGCCAAATGCTCCTTGCCGTCCGGATGGTAGCGGTCAAAACGCTTTGTTTTTTCAACGGGGAGAAAAACGGCAAGCAGGTCGGGAAGCTCTTTATCCGCGATCATCCGATCCAGCAAGGTCGCCATTCGGCCCATGGCCAAATAATCGTCGCCATCCTGCACGTAGAGGACCGGGTAGGAGTAGAGCGGCGAATAGCGTTTCGGGGTGTAGACAATCAGTTTTTCCGGCGTTCCCAAATGCCGGCTGTCCAAGACGATTTCCTCAAGAGCCACAGTGGTGTCCTCCTTATGGATGTTTACGTAAAAATTATTATACAGGAGAGCGCATGGACTGCCCAATGCTTTCGTATGCTGTGGAAACACAACTGCATCCGGGCGCGGGCAGGGGACGCCCGTTTTCTCAAGCGGGCGACAGGGTTGTTCGCAGGTTCCTTGGGCGAAAGATTGTCGCAATTTTGTCACCGTGTGATACTATGGTAGGAAACGACTTCACTCGATTTGTGGAAGGGGTTGTCTCTTATATGAAGAAGCAAGTACACAGCATCGAAGTCAGAAACGCTGCTCTCAATCGCCTGGCAGAACGCGGCGTCACAGTGGAGGACATCGCGGAGATCGTCTATCTTATGCAGTCCCCGTACCATCCCGGCCTGACGATGGAGCCGTGCATCGAGAGCGTCAATGCCGTCTTGGAAAAAAGGGAAATGCAGCACGCCATTCTGGTGGGCATTGAGTTGGATACGTTGGCGGAAAAGGGCCTGTTGTCCGAGCCGCTTCAATCGATCATCGCAACAGACGAGGGTCTGTTTGGGTGCGATGAGACGCTGGCTTTGGGATCGGTCTTCGGATACGGCAGCATCGCTGTCACCACCTTTGGGCACCTGGACAAACATAAAGTCGGCGTCATCAAGCGACTGGACACCAAGTCGTCAGAGGGCCGCGTGCACACGTTCCTCGACGATCTGATCGCAAGCGTGGCGGCCAACGCCTCGAGCCGGATGGCTCACCGCATGCGCGATGAGCAGGAAGCCGAGCTGGCGCGCTCCGAAGCGGAAGCGCTGAAGCTGCGCGATGCCGAGCTGCGCGTAGAGGAAAAAGCAGAAGGGACGGAGCAGGCCGGATAGCAGGGGCTGCCCGATTCAACGAATGGCACCGTCTCGTATCGACCCTGGTGCGTTGTGCGTGTTGTGCGGGCATATTATGCGAGGATTCGGTTTTCCTCGTCTTGGTTTGGCAGGGGGAAAGGGATTTGTGTCCGATATTCGCGAGCCATTTTTTCGTTGGTGCTGTTCTCATGTTTGTGGTGCCGCTTGGATGAGCGAGGCCCGAGTGTGGGAGAGCAGCGGCGGGAGATGGCTTTTTTGGTAGGGAGTTTGGGGGGCGGCGTTTGGAATCGGGATGGCTGTTTCGCTGTGCTTGCTTCTTTTTTTGTACAGGGCGACTGCTGCCGCGCGGTGTACGTGGTGTACGGAGAGCTTCAAGTGAAGGCTTTGACTGAGAGGATAGCTTCCTATCGAAATGAGAGCTTCAACCGAATACCATAGCGACCAAGAGGCCGACATGAGGCCAAAGACCAAAGGCCAAGTGAGGAACGCGTGTTCTCTTAACTTTTTTCGGAGTTTTTTGGTGGCGAGCGTGTGCGCAAGCTTGTTTTTCGGGGGAGGAGAGCAGGCTGGAAGGCTGATTTTACGCGGTTTTTCGTGCGCTTTTGGTATGAGTGAAAAAAATTACAAGAAATTATTCATTTCCTCTTGAAATCCATTTTGGGATGCTGTATAGTAATAAATGTGATCGACGTCCGGTACGATTCGGGCCCTTAGCTCAGTTGGTCAGAGCGGTCGGCTCATAACCGATTGGTCGTAGGTTCGAGTCCTACAGGGCCCACCATTAAGAGAGTACATAAGTTGTTCCGTTTAAGTCACATATCCCATATGATCCGGTAGCTCAGTTGGGAGAGCACCATCTTGACAGGGTGGGGGTCGCTGGTTCGAACCCAGTCCGGATCACCATAACAGAAACGCCAAAAGCCTTGAAAATCAAGGCTTTTTTTGTTGTAATAACCGCCTGAAAAAGACTAATACAGGCGTCAAAACTCATAATTGGGGACGGGCTGGGGACGAATTTTTTGGCCGTTGTGACCATCAGGCCTTTTTACTTTTCGGCTGACTGTCGAAGAGAGATTCAAAATGTTTAGCAGCCTCCTGGTCAGCAGATCGTAAAGCGTGACCATAAATGTTCATGGTCGTAAGGATGTTAGCATGTCCGAGACGTTCTGAAATGATCTTGGCATGGACACCTTTGTTAATAAGAAGAGTGGCCGAAGTATGTCGCAAATCGTGAAAACGGATGTACTTCAGCTTGTGCCGCTTCGTAAAACGTGACCACCAAGTCTTTACGCTGGAAGGGTAAAGTGGTTTTCCGTTCCAGGAGGAAAAGACGAAGAATCGATCGCCACCTTCCCATAGTTCCTCTGATTGCATCCGTTTCTTGCTAGTCTGAACTTTCAACGCCTTCAGATCATGATATAAACTTGGGGGAATGGACACGATCCGGACCGAATTTTTTGTCTTTGGTTCCTTTACAACGTAGCCGATCCCCTTCACGTAAGTAAGCGATTGGCGGACATCAATGGTACCGGCCTCCAGGTCAACATTTTTCCACTCCAATCCAAGCAGTTCTCCTCTTCTCAGGCCAGTTGTCAGTGCCAAGGCAATCATGACTCTCCACATCAGCTTTTCACGTTCCAATGCCAAGAACAGTTGGTGAGCTTCAGCTTCGTCATATACGCTCATTTCGGCCTGTTCAACTTTCGGCTTCTTTATCCCGTCCATTGGGCTTGTTTTAATTACCTTCCACTCAACAGCACGGTTAAATATATTTTTCAAGACGCGGTGGATATATTCGATCATCCCAGACGATAACTTTCCCTCCTTGCCGTCTTTCCGGGAGCCTTCTTCTTCAAGTTTTTTTATAAAGGTGACGATGTGGAGAGGTTTGATCTGATCGAGACGCATGTGGCCGAATTCAGGAATAATCCGGTTATTAATTTGGATCAGATAGTTCTCTAATGTTTTAGCACTTAGTTCTCGTTTGGCATACTTTTCTCTCCATTCGTCAACAAACCCAGCCAATGTCATCTTTTCGGGGGAAATATACTCACCGGCCTCAACCTCCATCTTGAATTTAAGCCACTCACTTTCCAGATATTCTCTGAGCTTCTTCGTTGTTTTCAATAACGCTGGATCTTCAACCTTGATGACTTTTCTTTCGCGCAACCGTTCTCCATTAGGTCCATACCCCAATTCAACGGTTAAACGCCAAGAATTAGCGCCGCGTTTTTCAATGCTTGCCATGTTTGGTTCACCTCCATGGATTCATCTGCAGGAGCTCTTCGAGGTCTGCCACCTGCAGCATAAGAAACTCGGCATCCCAATAATCTTGCATGTTTTCCGTTGCGCGCCTACGGAGAGGGTCAAGCCGAATCCCGAACTTCCCTGGTTTATCTTCGCTCACGGTCAGATCTGCAAGCGTCACCGTTATCCCCATGCTGTCCGACGAGAAATCTTCCGCTCCCTGTCGTTGGAAGGGAGCAGCTATGGGGATATAGGCTATATCTTTGTTCCAATCAAGTTCCCCCTTCCGAAAATTGATGACGTACCAGAGCGGGGCCATCTCCCCCTCGAAATAATCGTAAAAAACTGCAATTTTCATCGTATTACAACTCCTTGTCCTTTTTGAAATTTTCTTTTTATTGCAGTCAGAAAGAGCCTTTTTGTTTCGTCTGACCAGTTTGTGGGATTTGCTTTGCTGTACTGACTCTGAAGATAGGTAGCAATCCTCTGACTGTATTCTTCCTGGCTGATTCGATTTTTGATCTGTTTGAATCGACGTGTTGCGAGGTCAAGCGGAACCCGAAATTC
>NZ_JBQCKK010000018.1:0-73806 GCF_051967035.1 Brevibacillus sp. SAFN-007a
GGTGCCGGCGATAGGAATCGAACCCACAACCCCCTGATTACAAGTCAGGTGCTCTACCAATTGAGCTACACCGGCATTTGTTTTTTATCATTGCGAGCGTTTCGTTTCGTGTGTGTCCCGCTCACGAAATTTAATATAGCACGTCTCGTTTTTTAATGCAATAGAAAATCTAAAACTTTTTCATACGAATTAAAAACCAGCCGACTAACTAGCGAAAAGAGGGGCGGATCTGACTCCACCACTCTTCCTGCTCGCACCCACACCAAGAACCCCGTGCCATCATCCTACGCGAAATCCTTCGCCAAGCACCTCATGTGCCGGACATAAAATAATAAACGCATCAGGATCGACGGAGCGCACCATAATTTTCAGCTTGCTGACTTCGCTCTGGCTCACGACTGCCATGAGCACCTTGCGCGCATCTCCCGTGTATCCTCCCGATCCATCCAGCAAGGTAACGCCCCTATCCAGGTCATACAAAATCATTTCTCGCAACGAATCGGTTTCGTTGGAGATGATATAGGCAACTTTCGAGGTATTCCAGCCCATTTGCACAATATCAATCGTCTTGCTCGTCACAAATAAAGCAATAAGGGCATACAACGCTTTCTCCGGATCAAACACAATACCCGCAAACAAAATCACCAAGCCATCGAACACTGCTACGCAGGCGCCCAAGCTGATCCCCGTGAACTTGTGCAAAATTTGCGAGGCAATCGCAAACCCTCCGGTCGAGCCTCTGCCCCGAAACACGATGCCAATGCCCAGGCCCACCCCCATGCCTCCATAAATACTGGCGAGCAGCGGATTGGTGGTCAAAGGCTGCAAATGACTTGTGAGCATCACACACAGCGGCAACACGATCGAGCCAATCGCCGCCTTCATGCTGTATTGCCGATCAAGCAGCTTCATTCCCAGCAGGAACAACGGGATATTGCACGCCCATTGAACAACAGCCGGGGAAAATCCAAACAGATTGTGCAAGATTGTGGACAACCCGGAAACGCCGCCGGAAGCAATCTGGTTCGGGTTGAGAAAAAGGTTGAAGCTGGTCGCAAGCACCAAGGAACCGAGGAACAGCATAGCGTATTCCATCCCTTTTCTCTGCGGGCTGTTCCATGGAAGGGCTGTCCGTCTTTTTCGCGCCATATGGATTCACTCCTGACTTTTTCGCGTAAGCAAAATCCGCCCATACACTACCATGTTTTGGTCGAAAAGAAAACCCCTTTTGTTGTCCTTTCCCCTGTAAGATTTGCTGAATCCTGCCAAACATGCATGCCACCGTTGGGCTGCTCTTCCTTTCCCATGCTTTTGGTTTTGGCTTTGTCTTCCTTGGGAGATAATAGGGGGATAAACATACTGTAGGTGACATCACATGCAGAAGCCCGGAACCATCGGCATCCGTCAATTCACCATTCTCGTTACGCTCATTACCATCGGCGACTCCATTTTGATCCTGCCGGCTGCCATCGCAAAGGAAGCCGGACACGACGGTTGGCTCTCTGGCATCATCGGCGTGCTGGCAGGTCTGGCGGTTGTCTACCTCTACAGCATCATCAGCCACCTCTACCGGGAGCACACCCTGATCGGAAAAAATATGCTTATTTTCGGACGCTGGCTTGGCACCTGTCTGTCCCTTTTGTTTCTGTTCACGGTACTGATGAACGGCTCCGTCTACGTGCGCGCCATCGGCGATTTCATGACCTCGCAAATTTTAAAAGAAACGCCCAGCATTGCCGTCATATTTTTGCTCGTAGCGACCGCCCTCTTTGCTGTGCGCCTCGGCCTGGAGACATTCGCCCGCACCAGCGAAA
The DNA here is from genome assembly GCF_051967035.1 of Brevibacillus sp. SAFN-007a. Lineage (NCBI taxonomy): Bacteria > Bacillati > Bacillota > Bacilli > Caryophanales > Paenibacillaceae > Brevibacillus > Brevibacillus sp. SAFN-007a. The sequence goes on from NZ_JBQCKK010000018.1 coordinate 1,815, forward strand.
TTTTCTATGTCTGGTTCGTCTTGACCTTTCTCTCGTTTTTCTTCTTGCTGACGCCGCAGTTTTCCCTCCATCATTTGCAGCCTGTTTTGGAAAACGGCATCAACCCGGTCATCCGCGGCTCCTTTTCCGTGATCGCCTTTCCATTTACCGAGCTCATCATTTTTTTAATGATTACCCCTTTTGTCGATTCTTCGCAAAAGCTCACTCCTGCTTTCCTGCGCGGGGCGGCATACGGCGGAGTCTGTCTCATCGCGATTATCCTGCTGACGCTGTTGGTGCTTGGGCCAGCGCTGACCGCACAGGACAATTTTCCAAGCTACTCACTTGCAAAACGGATTCACGTCGGGGAGTTTTTTCAACGGCAGGAAGCCATGATGGCACTTATGTGGTTCGTCTCGATCTATTTTAAAGTGGTCACGTACATGTACGGCTTTTGTCTGGGGGTTCAGCAGCTTCTGAAACTGAAAGAATACCAGCTGCTTACCTACCCCACCTGTCTTTTGTTTGTGGTCGGGGCCATGATTCTTTTGCCGAATGAAAGATTTTTGCTGCAGGCGTATACATTTTGGCCGCTCTTCGATTTCACCGTTGCCATCCTGTACCCGCTGCTGCTGGTCGCCTGCTACCACATCCGGAAGCGAATCCGGAACAAGCCGACATCTCTATAAAAAATGCGAAAGAAATGCGAGGACGTCGGCTTGTTCCAGGGACAGACGCTTTTGGGTAGTCGGCTGGCTTCGCAACCCCTTCGCTTATCTGGAAGTTCTCCCAAATTTCGTCAAGCAACTTTTTCGCTTCCGGTTTCCCATGAGGAGCCGATCTGTAGTATAATGGCTCCGGGCGACAGCACGCCGCCCAACTGCATACGAAATCCGCGCGACTTGCGCGGGAGAGGTTCGCGAACTCCCTCTATAAAAAACTAAGGTAGACAACAGTACCGCTCCCTTGGTATTGTTTTGTTTTTTTACAGGAGCAGGTTCAAGAACTCTCTTTCTTCCATGACTACGATGAAGGAGATGGAGAGCATGAAAAACGAAAAAGCCGTCGTTGTATTCAGCGGAGGCCAGGACAGCACCACTTGCCTGTTCTGGGCCAAGCAGCAATTCGGCGAAGTAGAAACGATCACATTCGATTACGGACAACGGCACAAGCTGGAGATCGAATGCGCCCAGCAAATCGCCCGCGAGTTGGGCGTGGCCAACACCGTATTGGACATGAGCTTGCTGAATCAGCTCGCCCCCAATGCCCTAACCCGCACAGACATTGACATCACCCAGGAGGAAGGCCAGCTGCCTTCTACGTTTGTCGACGGCCGCAATTTGTTGTTCCTGTCGTTTGCCGGCGTGTTTGCCAAGCAAAAAGGAGCGCGCCATCTGGTCACAGGCGTTTGCGAAACAGACTTTAGCGGCTATCCCGACTGCCGCGACGCGTTTATCAAATCGCTCAATGTGACGCTCAACCTGTCGATGGACTATCCGTTTGTGATTCATACGCCGCTCATGTGGCTCAATAAAGCACAAACGTGGAAGCTGGCGGATGAACTGGGTGCCTTCCACTATATCCGCGAGAAAACCCTTACCTGCTACAACGGCATCAAAGGCGACGGCTGCGGCGAGTGCCCTGCCTGCCACCTGCGAAAAGCCGGGCTGGACGCGTATCTTTCCGAAAAAAATGAACAAGGAGCGCACGCCTGATGAGCGCCAACTTTGACTTTCGCATCGTTGACCGCATGCAGGAACTGGGCACCCATATCCAAAAATCGCAGCTGCGCTACCATAACAAACGCGTGCTGGTGAGCAAAGAGTTTACGTTTGACGCCGCCCACCATCTGCACGCCTACGAAGGCAAATGCAAAAATCTGCACGGCCACACGTACCGCGTCGTATTTGGCATCAGCGGCTACCCGGATGAAATCGGTCTGGTCATCGACTTTGGCGACATCAAGCAAATCTGGAAGGAGCATATCGAAATCTATCTCGACCACCGCTACCTGAACGAAATGCTGCCCCCGATGAACACGACCGCAGAAAACATGGTGGTCTGGCTGTTTGAACAAATGGAAGAGCAGCTCCAGTCTGACGCCTATCGCGATCGCTACCGCGGCGCTCGCGTCGAATTCGTCCGCCTGTTTGAAACACCGACGAGCTATGCCGAGGCGAGACGGGAGTGGATGATAGAGTGAGCATTCCCGTTCTGGAAATTTTCGGCCCGACGATTCAGGGGGAAGGCATGGTCATCGGCCAAAAGACGATGTTTGTCCGCACGGCAGGCTGCGACTACCGTTGTAGCTGGTGCGACTCCGCATTTACCTGGGATGGCTCGGCACGGGATGAAATCAGGCAGATGACGCCGGAGCAAATCTGGGCGGAGCTGGAGCGTCTGGGGAAAAACCGTTTTTCCCACGTCACGATCTCCGGCGGCAACCCGGCGCTTCTCGCAGGCATGGGCGAGCTTGTCTCGTTTTTGAAGGAGCGCGGCATTCGCACGGCGCTGGAGACACAAGGCAGCCGCTGGCAGGAATGGCTGCCCCTGATCGACGACATCACCCTTTCGCCGAAGCCGCCAAGCTCCGGCATGACCACCGACTACGCCATGCTCGATCGCATCGTCCACGCTTTGCTTGAGCGAAAGCATCCGGGGCTGAGCCTGAAGGTCGTCGTGTTTGACGACGCCGACTTCGCCTATGCGCGCGACATCCATCGGCGCTATCCGACGGTTCCCTTTTTCCTTCAGCCGGGAAATGGCGATCTCGTCAGCGCAAACACGCAGGAGCTGAGAGACAAGCTGTTGCAAAGCTTCGAGTGGCTGATCGACCAGACGATGGCCGCGCCCGATTTGAATGACGCCAAGGTGCTCCCGCAGCTCCACGCGCTGGTCTGGGGAAACAAGCGCGGGGTGTAGACATGTACGCGCAAGCGTGTAGATAAAAGGAAAAGCCAGGAACAGAGAAACCGAAACGAGGAGGAAACATCCATGAGCGAACAACAACGCGATCTGTCTTCCCTCACCCTTTTGGGCAACCAGGGAACGACTTACAGCTATTCCTACGATCCGAGCGTGCTGGAGTCTTTTGACAACAAGCACCCGTACCGCGATTACTTCGTCAAATTCAACTGTCCGGAATTCACCAGCCTGTGCCCGATTACCGGACAGCCGGATTTTGCCACCATCTACATCAGCTACATCCCGGACATCAAAATGGTCGAAAGCAAGTCGCTGAAGCTGTACCTGTTCAGCTTCCGCAACCACGGCGATTTCCACGAGGACTGCGTGAATATCATCATGAACGACCTGATTAAGCTGATGGACCCGAAATATATCGAGGTCTGGGGCAAATTCACCCCGCGCGGCGGCATCTCGATCGACCCGTACTGCAACTACGGCCGTCCAGGGACGAAGTATGAGGAGATGGCACATTATCGGTTGATGAATCATGATCTGTATCCGGAAAAGGTCGATAATCGCTAATACTCTCCACCGAAAAGGGAAAATCCTCCCCTCCGAGGATTTTCCCTTTTTTGGCAGGGACAAACTTTACGCTTTTTCAAAATCTTTTCCTATATTATAATAATCTGAAAAGGGGGTATAGCCATGGCAGTCAACGAATTCAACTTACCAACATCCCCACATGCCTTGAAAACGATCGAAAAAGAGCTTCCGATATTTGGCGTACAACCGGATCAAAATCTCGCAAGCGAGTTTCACAAGCGGTTGATCCAGATGATTGCGGAATTCGAGCTTGCGCTGGATGAACAGCACGAGGTCGGGATGCGGTTAGTCTCCTTTGGACAAAGCGTCACGCTGCGCGTGGAAGGAATCGGCTATTTCAACCCGAGCCTGATCCGTTTCTTCGGAACCACGGAAGCCGGTGTGCCAGTGGAGCTGATCCAGCATATTTCGCAAATCAGCTTTCTGTTGATGGCCGTCAAAAAAGTCGATCCTGACACCCCTCCCAAGCGCATTGGGTTCATGCCGCCGGCAGATGAGAAAGAAGACGTGTGACAGCGTCTTCTTTTTTGTCATTCGCTAACGAGAAACCCTGCTACAAACCGTCAGGAGGTGGTTGCGTATGCATCCGAAGCACGTCCCCCGTTAATCCCGTGGCCCTCCATTCGTGTTCATGTGACCGCTCACCTACCAAAAACACCAAGGGAGATGTGTCCAAATGAACGTGAATGGACCTGTACAAATCACGCGCAGCGAACGGCTGCACACTTGCCAGGACATCGCTGGCAGACTGCATCACGTGTACGGGGCAAAAATTTTGGCGATCGGCGTCTACGGCTCTGTTGCCCGCGGGACAGACGGCCCCTTTTCGGATATCGAAATGTTTTGTGTGCTAAAAGAGTCGGACGAAGACGTCGATTTCAGCCACGAATGGTCTGCCGGGCCATGGAAGGCCGAAGTGAACGTGTTGAGTGCCAATGTGCTACTGGACGCGGCAGCCACGGTTGACGAAAGCTGGCCGCTGTCGCACGGTGCGTTTTTTGCTCCGCTCGCTCTGTACGACCCGAAGGACTTTTTTGCCACGCTGAAAAAGGCGGCGCACTCGCCAGACCAGAAAGCATTCACACAGGCGATCAACGGCGTGCTCGTCGGGGAAATGTACGAGTTCATCGGCAAGCTACGCAATGCCCGTCTGGATGGCCCGCACACCTACTTGCCCTCTCTCGCCATGCAATTTGCCCATTACGGCGCAATGCTGATCGGGCTGCACCATCGCGCCTGCTATTCGACGGGCGCCCAGGTGCTGCCGGAGTCGCTCCTGCTGCCAGAGCGCCCGCATGGCTACGACCGGGTGGCGCAGCTGGTCATGTCGGGCGAGTTGGCTGATCCGGCAAAAATCGTGGCGGCGTGCGAACAGTTTTGGAGCGGACTGCACAGCTGGGCAGCCAAGCACCACTACGTGATTCACACGAAGCGTATTCCTTTTGGATCCGATCAGAAAATGCATACTGGAGCGATCGGTCTGCTCTGTCAGCAAAAGCGCAAAAGCCCCGGACACCACCAGGCTGACAACCCCGGCTGCTCTCGCTATGCGCTTTTGTACGAAAAAGCCCGCTCCCTTACGCTGCGAGCGACAAGGAACGGGCTTCCTATCGTTACTTGTTGAAGGCGATTTGCGATTCGAGCATGTGCTGCACGAACACATCGGCGAACGCCTCAGCCGTATTGTAGCCTTCTTCCAGCGTGTTGTTTGTTCCGCCGAACTCGAGAAGCAGGCTCCCCGAAGAAATCGACTGGTTGTACACGCCGTTTCCTTCGTTCTTCCCTTTTAAAATAACGCCGCGCGACAAGCCGGGATAATAGGCTTCCAGGCGCGCATGCAGGGCATCGGCCAGCTTCTTGTTTTCCAGATAGTTCGGGTTGGCTGTGCCGATGACGAACAAGATGCGCGAGTACGTCTTGCCGTTGATCGTGATCGCCACCTTGCTGCGCGGCTCGTCGCTGTCCCGGTGGATATCGAAAATGTACTTCAGGTTCGGGCTGGCCGACGCTGCGGCCGCCACTGCCTTGTACGATTCGGTGTACGACATCGCATAGCTTTTCTTCTGCTCGGCGAGCTTTTGGGCGAAGTCGTCCTGATTGACCATCGCGGGAATGCCTTTTGCCTGCAGAATGTCCCCCAGCCGCTTGCCGACCAGCGTGATGTTGATTTCAGGGTCGTCCACGGAGCTGCCCTGGGTGTTGCGCGCGACGTTACGCCACGACTCGCGGTTGTGCGTGTGGTAAATATAGACGGTTTCATTGCCGATCATGCCCTGGTTGTAGCCTACTCCCGATGCCCCTGGACCGCCCTGCGAGGGGCTGCCCGCCGCAGGGATGCGATCGACGATCCAGCCTGCGATATAGGCAAGCGAATGGTCAGGCATTCGGATGACGTACCAGTCTCCCACTGTCTGCACAATCGGGAAGGTTTGGCCAGGCTGAACGTTGCCGACAACAGGGTAGTTCGTGCCAGGGCCGCTACGCAAATTGGTATCGGCGTTTCTCACGCGAATCGACGCTTCGGCGGGAGCGGGAGCCGGTGCCGGCTGCACCGGATGATCGACGGCAGGCGGTGGCGTCGCCTGGCCTGTCTCATCCGCGACGATCGGTTTGAATAGGTACGCGTAGGTGCCGTAGTAGTCAATCGTGTACCAGCCGTCCGCATAGCCGTAATGGGTAATCGTGGAGCCGCCGTTGACCTGTCCGATGACGGTACCCAAAAAGTCGGGCGAGGCATATACCTCGTAGCTCTCGTTCAGGACGAGCGAGCCTACTCCCAGCCCGCTCGGCACCTCCGGCACAGTCGGAACGGGAAGCGGTTGCGGCGCCGGTACCGGGGCGGGAGCGGGCGCAGGTGGCGGCGCTGGCGCAGGAGTTGGAGCGGGTGGCGGCGCCGTCGTTTCCGTCAAAAAGCGTGCGTTGACCCAGCCGCTCGCCTTGTCGGACAGCTTGATCTGCGCCCACTCGCCTTGTTTTTTCACTTGCAGGAATACGCCGTTCTTGTCGATGATTTGCAAAATTCGGGAGGTTGCATGCGGCTCTGCCCGCACATTCAGCATGTCCACGTTGCTTTTTACGTATTTCAATGGAGGAATCTCAAGCATTTTGACGTACTTGTTGTTGACCCAGCCTGTTTTCCCGTTGCTGAGCTTGACTTGCGTCCACTCTTTTTGTCCTTGTACGATCGGCAGCCGTGTCGCTTTCGAGATCGTGCCGACGATCTGGGAGGTTGTTCCTGGCGTACTGCGAATATTCAACTGATCGACCGTTACCTCGACATGTGTAGCTGCCTGTGCAATCGAAGCCGGCAGCAGCAAAATCAGGCAGCAGGCAGCGAGAACGCTGGTTTTTACGCGTGCAAGCAAGATTCTCTGTCCCCTTTTGTATAGAGATCGTTAGCAGGACTGGAAAATCCAGCCTGTCAGTAAAAGGTTCGCGACCCACCAGCATTTTCCTTCATCTTCCGACATCTTTTCCTGTCAAAACGACACAAAAAAAGAGAAGGCCGCAAGCGCTTCCTTCCCTCTTTCCCGCCCGAAGCAAACATGCCTCAGCCGCTTCTCCCAACCGTACAAGGACGCGCGAAAAAGCCGAGATTGTCCAGACAAAAGCTCCCCGTCCCAACATTGGAAAAGGGGAGCTTGCTCGTTTGATCCGCCCTTCTTGGTTATTCCTTCGTGGCCCATTTGAAATCGATGTAGCCCAAATTGTCCATGACAACGCCCTTCACACTCTCGTCCTGCACCCAATTGCTTACGTAGAAATAAATCGGCAGCACAGGCATTTCTTCCATCAGGATCGCTTCCGCTTCCGTCAGCCATTGCTTGCGCTTCGCGGGGTCCGCCTCTTTCGCCGCCTGGTCGAGAAGCGACTGGTACAGCTTGTTTTCCCAGTTCGTCTGGTTGTTCCCGCCCTTTTTCTCGTAGAACAGCTCCAAAAAATTCGAAGCATCGTCGTAGTCCGCCATCCAGCCCATCCGTCCGATTTGGTACTTGCCCGTGCTCATCTGCTCCAAAAAGACTTTCCAATCCTCTTCCACCAGCTTCACGTCAGCGCCCAGCGTCTCTTTCCACTGCTTTTGAAGTTCAAGCGCAATATTTTTGTGGACTTCCGAGCGATTCGAGGACAGCGAGATCGGCGGGAGCTTGCTGATTCCCAGTTCCTTCATTCCTTCTGCCAAAAGCTTTTTCGCTGTCTCACGATCGTTGTCCTTGAAGTAGAGGGATTGCTTCTCGCCATGGGTGACAGGCACGATTGCCGTGGCGGGGACCTGGTTCCCCTTGGTCACCGTCTCGACAATCGTCTGGCGGTTCACCGCGTAGGCGAACGCTTTGCGGATTTTCGCATTGGTAAAAGGGAGCTGCTCCGTATTGAACTTGTACCCGTAGACACCCGCGATCGGCTTCGTGTGCAAAAGCCCTTTTTCCTTCAGCAGCGGCAACGCTTCTAGCGGAAGCTGTCCGGGAGCGCCCGCCCAGTCCAACTCGCCTGAATCGAACAGGGCCAGCTCCGTCGCCGCATCCTCGACCATCAAGAAAGCGAGCTTGTCCAGCTTCACGGCCGCCTGATCCCAATACACCGCATTTTTCACCAACGTGATCTGCTCGGAGGGTGTCCGGGAAGCGAGCTTGTACGGACCGTTTCCGACATGTGTCGAGACGTCATCCGCCCATGTCGGATTCGCGGTCACGACCTTCTGGTTGACCGGAAAAAAGGTCGGGAAGGCTGTCAGCAGGGCAAAATAAGGAGTCGGCTCCTCCAGCACGACGCGCAGCGTCTTGGCGTCAACCGCCTTCACCCCTACTGCGTCCAGCTCCACCATGCCGATGCTGGCCTTTTTGGCATTTTGAATCGGATAGAGCTGAAAGGCGTAGCTGCTCCCTGTTTTCGGGTCGAGAACCCGCTTCCACGCATATTCAAAATCGTGGGCCGTCACCGGATCGCCATTGCTCCATGCGGCATCGCGCAAATGAAACGTGTACGTCTTCAAATCTTCGGACACGTCGATCTTGTGCGCCATGGAAGGCTGCATCTTTCCATCCGGGCCAAGGCGAACAAGGCCGTCGTACATCGCCCTGGCCAGCATGAACGATAATTCATCCTCTGCCAGACCCGGGTCGATCGTGGGCGGCTCCGAAAACAAATTCAGCCGCAATTCTTTCTCGGTAGCGACTGGCCTGGCTGTCACAGGCTTTGCTTCACTGGCTGCCGCATATCCAGCGCAGGAGGCAACCAATCCGGCGGCTACCAATCCATTCAGAATGCTTCTGCTGCGTAGCTTCATCGCCATTCTCCTTTTATTCCAGTTTTTAAACTTTACATATAATACCAAAATTTCAAACCGGATACAATCGGAACAAAAGCAGCGGCTACCGCCTCCAGCGATCCTGCCAAAATCCTGCGGAGTCAGTCTCGCGAAAAAACAAAGCCGTTTGGCAGCAGCACGTTTTGCCAGACGGTCGGCTCGCTTGCAGACTGCTGGGAAAACGCTCGTCGTCATCGGCTCTTCCTCGACAGCCGAAATCAGTTAAAATAAGAGACAGTTACAAAAAACGAGGTGAATGCGCCCATGGCTTATTTGGAAGAAAGCACGTTCCTTGCCTTTCTCGCCTTTTCGATTTTTTTCCTGGTCGCCTACAAGCTGGATCAGATTTCGTTCGTCGCCTTCGTCGTTTCCTTGATCGCGACAGCGTTGGTGCATGCTGCCTTTTACATGCTCATGCTGAAATACTGGCCGCTTTTTTAACCGCGTTTATTTTCCTTTCCCATGGATCGGCAGCGAAAAATAAAAAGCGACGCCTGTCTTCGTATTTCGCACGCCGTAGGAGGCTTCATGCAGCTCCAGAATGTGCCGCACGATGGCAAGGCCAAGCCCGGTTCCCCCTGTCTTGCGGTTTCGCGAGCGCTCGATCCGGTAAAAGCGGTCCCAGACAAAAGCGAGCTGTTCCTGCGGGATCTGTTCGCCTTCATTTTCAATCGTGACGTGCAGGGCTTGCGCCTCGCCTTCGATCCGCACGGCAATCTCGCTGCCCGGGTTCGCATGGCGAATGGCGTTGACCAGCATGTTGAACAGGACCTGCTCGATTTTTTCCTGGTCGGCGTACAGGGCTTGCTCGTTCGCCAAAATCGTCACGGCCCGCAGCTCTTTTTCGCGGAAAGGATGCATCAGCCGCTCGACGATCTCCTCGGCCAGCTCGCTTAGGAAAAACCAGCTCTTTTTCAGCTTGATCGTCTTCGACTCCAGCTTGGCCAGCTCCAGCAAATCGCGGACGAGCTCCTCCATTTTTTCGGTCTCGTCGAGGATGACGGCGATGTAGCGCTCGCGCTTGTTTTCGCCGACGCCGTCCCGCAGTCCTTCCGCGAAGCTTTTCACGATGCTCAGCGGCGTTTTCAGCTCGTGCGAGGCATTGGAGACAAACTCCTTCTGAATCAGCTCCATCCGCTTTTTGTGGTCCATCTCGCTGCGCAGTTGTTCGTTGGCTTGTTGCAACTCCCGCAGCGTCACGTCCAGCTTTTCCGCCATCGTGTTCAGACTGCGCGCCAGGCTGCCGAACTCGTCGTTGCGAATGATCGGCGACTTGACCGAAAAGTCGAGCCGCGCCATGCGCAGGGCGCTTTGGTTCAGAGAGAGCAAGGGCTTGGTGACGATTTTGGACAAAAACAGGGACAACACCAGGATCAGCGCGAAGCCGCCGATGCCGATGTAGACGTAAAACAGTCGCAGCGCGTCATTCGCCTCGCTGATTTGCTGCAAGGAGGTCAAGGCGACAACCAGCTCGCTCAGTTGCCCGTCCCGTACGATCGGGTGAATCGCGACGAGGCTGCGTACGCCGCTCCACGGCTCCACCCATTCCTCCTCCAGCACACTCCCGCCCGCCAGCGTGCGTTTGCGCTCCTCCGATAGCGGGAACAAGTCTTTCAGGACATGGAACAGGATGCCTTGCCGCAAATTCCACTGGTTGGGCGCTGGCAAAAACAACTCCGTAATTTCGCCGGAGACCGTCGAAAGCGCAAGCGTCGCATCGCTTGCGCGCAGCGTGCCGATATCGGCTGCCCCCGCTTTTTTGATGACGCGTGGATAAAACATCTCTTGCAGCAGCCCTTCCTCAAAGACGCCCAGCGCTTCAATCCGGTCGCCTTTGTGCAGATTAGCGTTCACGAGGGCGCTGCGATCTTCCTCCGGGAGCAGGGACAGCGAAATTTTTACGCTTTTGCCTGCGGCATCGCGAATGACGATGCGGAACGGATTGTCGTACTTCACCTGGCCGTTCGGGTTGACAATCACCAGTTGCGTCTTGTTGCGGCTGATAAACGCTGACAGCTCGCGGGCCATGCTCTCGGCATCCCATTTTCGCGACACATACTCATGGGAAAAGGCTTCGAGCTTCTTCTCCAGGTCGTCCAGTTTTTTGGATTGATAAAATTGCTCAAAAAAAAGCAACTGACCGATCATGACAATCGTATAAAACAACAGGAAACACGACGACGTGATGGCAAACAGCTTGAATGTGACGCCCCACTTTTTCATCGGTCTTCCTCGAACGTATAGCCTGCCTTGATGACAGTGCGAATGTGCCGGGCTTCGCTGCCGAGCTTGCTGCGCAGCTTCTTGATATGGGTATCGACGACGCGCAAATCGCCAAAGTAGTCGAAGCCCCAGACGTGATCCATAATCGTTTCCCGCGACAGCACAATCCCGGCATTTTTAATCAGATAGACGAGCAGCTCGTACTCCTTGGGCGCGAGGTCGATTTCTTCGCCTCTGATCTTCATGCGCCGCGCATGCCGATTGATGACGACCTCGCCGAAGCGCAACAGATGATCGGTCCCTCTGACTGTGCCCTCTACCCGCTTCATCAAGGAGTTGGCCTTGGCGACCAGTACGCGCGGGCTGAACGGCTTCGTGACGTAATCGTCTGCGCCAAGCCCGAAGCCTTGCATCTTGTCGTCTTCTTCCGATTTGGCGGTGAGAATGATGATCGGCACATCAGAGGTTGCCCGGATTTCTTTGCAAACCGTCCAGCCGTCCATCTCCGGCAGCAAAATGTCCAGGATGACCAGATCGACCCGGAGGCTTTCCAGCATCTGCATGGCCTGCTTTCCGTTTTCCGCTTCGTGTACCATCCATTGCTCCTGCTCGAAGTAGTCCGCGACGATTTCGCGGATGCGGCTCTCGTCTTCGACAAGCAGCACCTGTCGACTCATCGATGTCTCCCTCCTTGGGGGGTGTGAGATTTACAGCATTCGCCAAAAAAAGACACAGGAAATACACATCGTTGCGGTAAGCTTAGCATAGAAAACTAGCGCGTCTCGAAATGGGAAAGGATGTTTTCATGAATTTGCTCACCGTCTTGCAACACAAGGATTTCAGACGTTTCGGTATTTTGGCGTTGTTTTGCCTCCTGCTCTACTCGCTCGGGGGCATGCTGAATGTCGTTTTGCTTACTTTTCTCGTCACCTTTTTGATGGATCGGCTGCACCTGATCCTGACCAAGGCGACGCACAAGCTCGTGCCTGTCCATCCCAAATTGATTCTCATAGCCCTCTACCTGCTGCTGGCGATCTTTCTGGTAGGCGGAGGGATGAAAGCTTTCCCGGCCTTGATTCATCAAACCGGGCAATTGATCCGCCTCATCGAGCAAGCGGTGCGGGAGATCCAGCATAACGAATTTGCGCCTTATCTCATGTCCGCTTTAGACAAGCTTGACATGAAGGGGCTTGTCATGGGGAGTCTTGACTTTTTGACGGTTGTCAAGAACATGGGCTTCAATCTGTTTCTGGCACTGTTGCTCAGCCTCTTTTTCCTGCTGGGCAAGGACAACGTGATCGCCTTTACGGCGCAGTTCCGCACCAGCAAGCTGTCGTGGCTGTACAACGAAATCGAATATTTCAGCCAGACGTTTATTTTGACCTTTGGCAAAGTGATTGAAACCCAGCTGCTGATCGCCCTGTTCAACACCGTGTTCACGGTCATCGGCTTGTGGATTCTCGACTTCCCGAACCTGTTTGGGCTGTCGCTGATGGTGTTCGTGCTCGGGCTCATCCCCGTGGCCGGCGTCATTATTTCCATGATTCCGCTCAGTGCCATCGCCTTTAGCATCGGCGGCTTGCCTACCGTGATCTACCTGCTGGCGTTCATCCTGCTGATTCACGCCCTGGAGGCGTACGTCCTGAATCCTCGCCTGATGGCGTCGAAGACCCATCTGCCGATTTTTTACACGTTCGTCGTCCTGATCTTCTCCGAGCACTTCTTCGGCGTCTGGGGACTGATCGTGGGGATTCCGTCGTTTGTGTTTTTGCTCGACATTTTGGAAGTGAAAAAAATGGGCATGCCGATGCCCAAAAACAGACCCGTTTCCAAAGAAGTGCTGGACGTACCGGTCAATGCCAAATAGCCAAGCAGGTTGCCAAACCAAAAGGAGCCCTTTTCGAGCGGGCTCCTTTTGGCGTTCGCTTCTCTTGCCAGGGGCAGAAAGCGGCTGTAGCTACTGGCTACTGGCGTTCAAACCATTTGATCAAAGCCTGTGTCCCGCTGTCCGCCTCGCCTTTTTCCGCCAGCTCCTCGTAGAGCGACTTGGACAACGCAAGACCCGGCGTCAACAACCCCATCTCCTCGGCCGCCTCCAGGGCGATGCCCATGTCCTTGATAAAATGCTTGATGTAAAATCCGGGCGCGTAATTGCCCGCGATCATCCGCGGCGCCAGATTGGACAAAGACCAGCTGCCTGCCGCGCCCGCTTCGATGCTCGTCAGCACGCGCGCCGGGTCCAAGCCCGCTTTTTTCGCATAGGCAATCGCTTCGCACACGCCGATCATATTGGTCGCAATGCAGATCTGGTTGCACATTTTCGTATGCTGCCCGGCACCAGGGCCACCCTGGAGGACGACGTTTTTGCCCAGGATCGCAAGCAGCGGCTTCACCGCGTCAAACGCTTCCTGATCGCCGCCGACCATGATCGCAAGCCGCGCTTCCCGCGCCCCGACATCTCCGCCGGACACAGGAGCATCCAGGGCATGCAGCGCATGCTTTTTCGCTTCTGCGTAAATTTTTTGGGCCAGCGAAGGCTTCGATGTCGTCATATCGATCAAAAAAGTACCCGGCTTCGCATGCGAAATGATGCCCGCCGGACCAAAGTACACTTCTTCCACATCAGACGGATATCCGACCATCGTAATGATGACGTTGGCTTCGACGGCCAGGTCGCTTACCCGTTCCTTCCAGACCGCTCCTGCCGCAAGCAGCTCTTCCGCTTTTGCCTTCGTGCGCGTATAGACCAGCACGCGATACCCTGCCCGCAAAAAATGTCCCGCCATGCTTTTGCCCATGACGCCCGTTCCGACAAACCCGATAACCGTTTCTTCTGCACGTACAGTCACGCTACCAGCTCCCTCGTTTCTCTCTGCGATACCTCCCCGTATAGTTCTGGAATAAAGCGGGATATTCCTGCTGCTCTCTGGCAAAGCGAGCGCCTGCACGGCCACATCTTGCAGCCAACAGGACATATGTCCTTTTTTCTCGCTCGCCCGTCTTTTACTATAGAAGATGCCGCACGTCCTATCCTGTTCTCGGAGGATTGCCATGAAGGAAATACACGATCGCGCTGTACTCCATGCTTTTGTCGAAAACAGCTGTCTGCACGAGCTGTTTGACGCTGCCGCCATCCGCGAAATGCATCTGTACCAGGCGGAAAAAGGCGAGCTGTTGTGCGCCAAGGGCGACGTACTCCAGCACATGTACTTCGTCGTGGAAGGCAAAATCAAAATTTTCACGACGCTTCCCAACGGCAAGTCGCTGCTTTTGCGCTTCAACAACCCGCTCGCGATTATCGGCGACGTGGAGTTCGTCACACGGTTGGAAGCCCGCAACACGGCAGAATTCGTTCATCCGGGCAAGGTGATTGCCCTGCCCTTCCACGTGCTGCACGAGCGCTACCAGAACCATCCGGGCTTTCTCCAGTTCATCCTGCAAAAAATCAGCCACAAGCTGTACACCTCGTCCCACTCGACGAGCCTGAATTTGCTGTATCCGGTGGAAAACCGCTTCGCGAGCTACCTGCTCTCCACGCTGGAAGGCGGCACGCAGCCGGTTGCCTCGGATGAATTGAAAGCGGCGAAGCTCACGGAGGTCGCGGAGCTGCTCGGCACGAGCTACCGTCATCTGAACCGAGTCATCCAGAGCATGAGCGCAGCCGGCATCATCGAGCGGCGAAGAGGAGCGTTGCACATTCGCAATCGGGAAAAAATCGTGGAGCTTGCGAGCGGCAACATTTACGAATAAACAGGCCGCAAAGGAGGTCAGGTACACATGCAAGGCATTCTGTTTTCCTTGCTCGCAGGCGTGTTCATCTGCTTGCAGAGCGTTTTCAATGCCCAGGCGAGCGATAAGCTGGGCCTGTGGCAAACCAACACCATCGTCCACGGGCTTGGTTTTCTCGTCTCGCTCGCCATCTTCGCCATCGTCCGCGACGGGGACTGGCAAAAAATCGGGGAAGTGAACAAGCTGTACTTGCTCGGAGGCGTGTTCGGGGCGCTGATCGTCTTCAGCGTCATGAAGGGCATCACCTTGCTCGGCCCGGCCTACTCCGTCTCCATCCTGCTCATCTCCCAACTGCTTGCCGCCCTCGTGATCGACTCCCTCGGCTTGTTCGGCGTGGAAAAAGTCCCGCTGAGCGCAAACAAACTGCTGGGAATCGGCATCATGATCGCAGGCGTGCTCGTCTTCAAGATGAAATGAAAAAGAGGGCGCTATCCTACGCCCTGCTTGTGAATCGCGCTCGTCTTCTCGCTGTTCTCCGAGCGCTTGTGCGTGACCTCCTCGAAGCGCTGGCTGATTCTCGCCAGCGCAAACGCGACGATGACGGAGAAAAGGACGATACCGTAAAAGCCCGCCCCGATCCCAATGCCAATCCCGCCTGCGAAAAAGATCATGGCGGCAGAGGTCAAGCCTTTGACCTGCAAGCCGTCCTTCAAAATGACGCCCGCTCCCAAAAAGCCAAGGCCCGTAACAATTTGCGCGGCCAGCCGCATCGGGTCCATCATCGTCCCGCTGTCCGGGGCGCTGTAGAGCTTCGTGCTGTATATCGAAACCAATGTAATCAGCGTGCAGGCCACAGATACATACATGTACGTCTTCAACCCGGCCGGCTTGTTTTTGTGCGAGCGATCCCAGCCGATGAACATTCCCAGCACAGCGCTCACGACGACCCGCAGGTACGTTTCCAGGCTCATGATGCCAGGCTGTTCGCCAAACACGTGAAGCAGATTCAACGTCTCCATCTTGTTCACCTTCTTCTCGCGATAGAGACATGATATGTACCGACACGCGATTTGAGACCACCTCTTTTAGGCGAAAAGGGCAAAACGTGCCTCCCGGCTTCACCATGGCCCCGGCGCTCGCAGCCAGCACACCAGCTGCGCGGCGCTCCTCTGCTACCCCCTGATCAGCGTTTGATACATGATCTGATGCACCTCTTCGGCAGACAATCCGTTTGCATGAGGCGCAATTTGCGTCTTCATCCGAATGCCGTACGTCATCATCGTGAAGAAAATCGCGACCTTCTCTGCATCAAGCGTACTCGGAATGACGCCCGCGCGCTGTCCCAACTCGATCCAGTCCTTCGAGGTCTGGATGCTCTCCTCGTGCAGTTTGGCAAGCATGGCGCCAATCACCGGGTCGTCTTTTTTGCTCATCAAGTAAATCAGGATCAGATTGGTCACATCGCGCGGGTCGTGAATGTGGCGCAAGCCCTGCGAGATAATCCCGAGCGCTCCCGTCAATTCGGGGTCCCCTTCCTGCACCGTTTGGTAAAACTGCTGGCTGATCGCGGCAAAACGTCGCTGCAAAAGCAATCCGAACAGCTCGTCCTTGCTTTTTACGTAATGGTAAATCGCTCCCTTGGACAACCCTGAACGCTTCATGATATCCTGCAACGTCGTTTGCTGACATCCTTTTTCCAAGATCAATTCCTCTGTCGCCGTCAGCAGCAATTGAAAGCTGGGATTTTGATGAATCGATGACATGGTCTCCTCCTGTCGAACGATAGAAAATGATTGGGGAAGTCATTTCCTTATGGAATCACTATACAAACCGCCAGTCGGTCCGTCAAGCAAATGGAAATGGACCGCCTTGCTGGCGATCCTGCCGAAAGCCTGTGTCCCAACCAGTTCGGACAACCAGAGCCGCTTCCTGTTTTGCGTTGGCTCACCGCCTGCGTACTAGCTCTGATTCGTAACGGTCGCTTCCGCTGTCTGCTCCAGCTGCTTTTTATATTGCAGGCACGCCTGGCATCTTCTGCTTTTTCTGCCAAAAGCGGTATAGTATTTGAGCTTTTTGCAGGAGCGGCATGTCACGTACAGCGAGCTGGACAAATTGTAGTTTTGCTCGGGGGTGTTTTGCGTGAGGGGAACCGCTTTGTTGAATTTGATGAACAAGTGCGCGGTATGGATAGCATCGACCAAGGCCGAGTGCAATCTTCCTTCCTGCACGATGCCGGCTGCATCGATCGCGTCTTTCAGGCTCATCTGCTTGCGGTCGGCGAGCAGCATGCTGATCGCGGGCTGGATATCGTTGTAGTTGCGCAGCCAGTTGAAGTCGAGTCCGAAGCGGGCGCAATGCTCGATCATCAGCCGCTTGTCGTCCTGGCCCCACGAGCACAAATAGTAGTCCGAGTCCGTGCCGATCCAGTCCAGAAAGTCGGCGAAGGCTTTGCGGAACGGAATAAACGTCGGCATGTTTTCTTTGTCGAGACCGATGAACTTGCGGGTACGCTCCGAGATTCTGCGCTCGATGGCCGGAAAAGTGTAACGCTGGAAGGTGTCCACCTCCACGCCGTTTTCTCCGATGACTACTTTTGCCGCACCCATTTCGATGATTTCCGGAATCTTGTCCCGTTGATGGGTGAGTGTCGTTTCCAGGTCATATACAATGATTTGCAAGCGGGATCACATCCTGATTGTATTCGTTCTCATTATGAACGGTTGCGGGGATGATTGCAAAAGCAACAGGCAAACGCTTTCCTTATTTAATGGATAATTGTATAGGAGCCGGGCCAAAAAACAAAGCAAAAAATGGCTGCCAGACATGGCAGCCACGAAAAGTATCGATTGGATTCCTTTCCGGATTTCAAAACGTCTTCCGCAGCCAGGCGAGCAGCGCCCAGCGTCTTTCTGTCCGGCGCTTGTAGGCGGGCAGTCCCCGGTAGACTTCCGTCGCTTCCAGAAAAGACGCCTTGGCCTTTTCTTTTTGCTGCAATTCGTCGTACACAACGCCCAGCTTGAAGTACGCCTCGCACGACGACATGTTGATCTGCGCCAGCGCTTCCAGGTATTCGAGCGCTTTTTCCCGCTGCTGGCGCTTCGCGTACTCCTCGCCGACAATCAGGTACGGCTCGCCGTATCGGACGCGCGGATTGAGCTTCAATGCCTGCGCGATCAGCTCCAGCCCTTCTTCCATCCGCCCTGTTTTCAGCAAGCAGATACCTTTGTCGCACAAATATTCAGGAGAGTCCTGCATCGCGGACGCAATCCCCTCCAAGTAAGACAGCGCTTCCGGATACTGCCGCTTTTCCATGTGCAAGCGGGCCGCCTCCAGCTTGGCAGGCGTGTCATGCGGATTCAGCCTCAGCTGCGTGCGCAAAGCCGCCAGTCGTCTCCAGCGGCGATACGGCTTCGTGATATCAGGCAGCAGGCGAACAAAACGGCGATCCAGAACATACAGGACCAGCAAAATGAGCAGCATCGCGACAAGCGGATTTCCGGTCAGCCACCATAAGAATGAAAATAAAAACAGTTTCCCCAACGTTTTCCCCTCGATCCTCTTTATTTCCCTCTTTTTTCACTATAAAAGCATGCTGCAATAATTGTCAAATATTGTTATTCGATTAAAAAGGTTACTACGATAGTGGTTGTCATCAGTTTCCGTATAGGTTACTATAATCGTAGTAACCAAAAACCCGATCATGGGAACAAAGGAGGTTTGCCCGCCACCGTGAACATGCAAATTTACATCCTCGCCATCGCTGCCTTTGTGGTAGGAACGGTCGAGTTGATTATCGGCGGCATTTTGGACATCATCGCGGGGGATTTGCAAGTCTCCATCAGCACCGCAGGCTGGCTGATTACGATGTTTTCCGTTGTATTTGCGTTTTCTGCTCCCCTTTTGCTGACGATAACGGCAAAAGCAGAGCGAAAAACGTTGTATGTGGGGGCGCTGGCCGTTTTTCTGGTCGGCAACGTGGTTTCCTGGCTCAGTCCTCATTATTCGATCCTGATGCTTGGGCGAATTCTTTCCGCAGCAAGTGGTTCCCTGATTATCGTGCTGTCTATCACCATCGCTTCCTCGATCGTCAAGGAGGCATATCGGGCGAGAGCGATCGGGGTCATTTTCATGGGCGTGAGCGGTTCGCTCGTGCTGGGCGTTCCGCTTGGCCTTGTCATCGGCAATTCCTATGGCTGGCGCGCGCCGTTTCTGCTCATTTCGCTTTTGACGCTCGTCGCCATGATCGGCATTTTCGCCTTTTTGCCGAAAATCCCGGCAAGGCCGACGATTCCGCTCAGAGAGCAGCTTTTGACGCTGAAAAAACCGAAGATCATCAGTGCGCAGCTGACTTCCGTGTTCATGCTGACCGGGCATTTGACGCTGTACGCCTACTTCACTCCGTTTTTGAAAACGGCGCTCCAGTTGTCTTCCGGCTGGGTCAGCATCGTCTACTTTCTTTTCGGCATCTCGGCCGTACTCGGCGGAGGGGTTGGCGGCTGGGCGGCGGACAAGCTCGGCTCGACGAAAAGTATCTTGGTCATTATCGCCTCGTTTGCCGTCGTGATGTTCCTCATTCCGGCGGTGACGTTCTCGCTGTATTTGTTCCTTGTCGTGATGATTGTCTGGAGCATGCTCAGCTGGGCGATTACGCCAGCGCAGCAAAACTACTTGATCGAGTCGGCTCCCGAGTCGTACGAGATTCAGCAGGGCTTGAACACGTCCGCGCTGCACATCGGAATTGCGCTCGGCTCGGCCGTCGGCGGCTTTGTCATTGAACATCACTCCGTCGTGGACACGGCTTGGGTAGGCGGCATCTTCGTGCTTCTGGCCTTTGTCTGCGCTGTCTTTTCCATTACGCGACCTGCTTCTGCCAAGCTGGGTCCGTCCATTACCATCTAAGGAGGGGAATGCCGTCGCGCCGGTGCGTTCGCCCGATGCGCGACGGCCTAATGATGAGCACACATATTCAAGCCAAACCAGGTGAAATCGCAGAAAGCATCCTGCTGCCGGGCGATCCGCTGCGGGCCAAGTACATCGCGGAGACGTTTCTCACAGACGTGACCTGCTACAATCAGGTGCGCGGCATGCTCGGCTTCACCGGCACCTATCAAGGCAAACGCGTGTCGGTGCAAGGAACAGGCATGGGGATTCCGTCTATCTCGATCTACGTCAACGAGCTGATCCGCGACTACGGCGTGAAAAATTTGATCCGCGTCGGAACGTGCGGCGGCATTCAGAAAGACGTGCACGTGCGCGACGTCATTCTCGCCATGACGGCATGCACAGACTCGAACATGAACCGGCTGACGTTCCCCGGCTTCGACTACGCGCCGTGCGCCCATTTCGAGCTGCTGCAAAAAGCGCACAGCGCAGGCGTTGCCAAAGGCTTGTCCGTACGAGTCGGAAACGTCCTGACTGCCGATGTGTTTTATCGGGAAAGCATGGACCCGGTGAAAAAGCTCGGCGATTACGGGGTACTCGCAGTGGAAATGGAAACGACCGCGCTCTATACGCTTGCCGCCAAATACGGCGTCAACGCCCTGTCGATCCTGACGGTCAGCGACCATATTTTCACGGGCGAGGAAACGACAGCCGAAGAGCGGCAAACGACGTTCAACGACATGATTGTCATGGCGCTGGAGGCCATTGTCGCCGAATAGGCCACCCGGTCAGCCCAAGTAGCCTTGTAGCGATTTTTGGGCTTTCGCACACATAGGCATCTGCATATGGTAAGCAGGGAGAACCACACCCGTGAAAGGAGCAGCACGATGTACCCATCGTATTATCCCCATCCCTGCCATCCCGCCGCTATGCCGGTCAACTGGAATCGGTCGTATTGGGAGAACTACTGGCTTCCGCCCTACACCTACTGGCATGCAAGCTGGGAGGGCGGCTGGAATCGCGTTGCGTTGAAAGACTACGGCCCTCATCCACTGGCGATCAACATTGACGAAGCTGCGAAGCAAAATACAAACTATCGCACCGCCCTGTGGACAGGGAAGCATTTGCAGGTAACGCTGATGAGTATTCCCGTGGGCGGAGACATTGGCTTGGAAATCCATCCGGACACCGATCAGTTCCTGCGCATCGAAGAGGGCCACGGGCTCGTGCAAATGGGGCCGAGAAAGGACAGGCTGGACTATCAGGCCAGACTGAATGGCGACTATGCCGTGATGGTCCCGGCAGGAACGTGGCACAACATCATCAACACCGGAAACGAGCCGTTGAAGTTGTACTCGATTTATGCACCGCCGCATCATCCGCACGGAACTGTACAGCGAACAAAAGCACAGGCCGCCGCAGAAGAGCGCCATCCCTCCTGAATGCGAATGCGCCCGTACACGAAAAAGCGGCTGCCGAACTTGCAGGCAAGCCGCTTTTTCAGAATGGGCAGGTGCGGATGAAAATTCGTCTGCTACCTGCTTTTCGGCAACAGAGGCAGGCGAATGTGGCTCGGGTGCTGTTCATCGTGGTAAATGCGCTGGCGGGCCACCACCGTCTCGGTTTCCGTCGCCAAATCTGTCCCGGTATTCGGATTCGGGAACGAAAAGTTCTCGGCCCCGGACGTGACGCAAACCCGGATGCGGTGACCTTTTCGAAAGACGTTGGCGATTTTGCCCATGCGGATTTCGTAGCGCTCAATCTGTCCTGGCTCAAGCAGCTTCGGCACGGCAAAGGAATGGCGGTAGCGGGCGCAGATGATTCCGTCCGACAGCCGGATCGAGTTGCCCTCTTCATCGACATCGCTCAGGCGCACCAGCCAGTCGGTATCCCGCGCAGAACTTGCCGCGTACAGGACAGCCGAGATTTCCCCCGCGATCGCGACGTCTTCCTGCAACGGCTCCGAGGTGTAGACAAGCACGTCCGGGCGCTTTTCGACCTCCCGGTAATTTTCCGGCACGCTGTTTTCGTTTTCGGACAAATCAAGCAAATAAGGGGCGGCGTCCAGCGGGTCAAACACGTATGTGTCGGCTGGCTCGTTGCCCGGAGTCGCAAGCGTCAACACGCCGTCTCCCGCGCTCGTGTTCGCCTGTCCGTTGCTGCTCAAATAAAACGGCGTATAGACGGCTTCCTCCGGCGGCCAGGTCGCGGACGTTCTCCACTCGTTTTCGCCGACCATGTAATACTGGACGCGCGGCTCATGCTCCACGCCGTTTTCGATGCCTTTCAAATAGCGGTCAAACCAGCGCAGCTGCGTCACGTCCAGATCGTAGCGAATGGCGTTGTTGCCGAATGGCACGTGGTGAATCTCGCGCGTCGTGTTGGCCTTGTGGTACCAGGGCCCGAGAATCATCCGGGTATGTCCGGGCAGATTGCGGGACGCGACCTCCCACGCCTCGCTGGTGCCCATGCCGTTGTCGTCATACCAGCCGGAGACGAGAAACGCCGGGACCCTCACCTGCTCGGCAAACTGCTTCCAGTCGGAGCGCGCCCAAAACTCGTCGCCGTCGGGATGCTCCATCCACTTCGTCCAGAACGGGATTTCCTTGCCCAGCACTTTTTGCGGGATGTCCTTGATCGGCCGCACTTTCAGCACGTCGCTCCAGTCGGAGCGGCTGAGCGCCGCGATATTGCGCCGTTTTTCGGCCATCATGAAAATCCAGGACAGACCTGTCAGAATCGTCCCGCCTTTTCGCGGAATGTCGATGTACGGGGTTCCGACGGTCACGTAGCTGAAAATCGCCTTCAAGTGCGGGTTGCCGCTCGCAGCAGCCGCCCATTGGACGTAGCCGACGTATGAGCCGCCGAGCATCCCGACCGCACCGTCCGACCATGGCTGTCCGGCGATCCAGTTGAGCGTGTCGTCGCCGTCCTCGCGCTCGTGCACGAGCGGAATCCAGTCTCCCTCGGAATCTTCCCGCCCACGCGTATCCTGGACGACCAGCGCATAGCCGCGCGCGACAAACGGCAGGCGGCGAAACACCCCGTCCATCCGTCCGTAAGGCGTGCGCAGCAAAATCGTCGGCACGCGTTCGCCTGGCCGGAGTCCGGCTGGCACCCACACCTCTGTCGCCAGTCGGACGCCATCGCGCATGGCGACATCGCGTCTGCCGAGATGCCGGACGCCGTAGCGCGCCGGGGAAAGCTGCGGGTCGTGCCAGAGCGCAAGCGGAGTCAGATTCTCCCGGCCTTCCTGGACGAGCACGACACTGTCCCCTCTGCCTGTCAACACGAACGCGACCACCTCGTTGTCGCAGACGATCAAATCAATCGGCTGCGCGGCCTCGCGCACGGCCCAGACCCACGCCTGCTTCTGCTCTCGCCCGACGCCGACCGTCCCTTCGTACCGCTCGTAGCGCTGGTAATGCCCTCCCCCTGGCGGATGCATCACCTCGGCCGCGGACCAATCGAGCGCATTCCATTCGTCAAGTCTGCGGCCCAGCTCGTGCACGGGCAATTCGTAAACGGCTCTGTCCGACGCAAGCGGTTCGAAGCTTCTCGCCGCTTTTTCTCCCGTCTCCCAGCCTGTCGGACGATGCCACACCTGTTCGCCTGCAAAGCAAAGGTCTGCGACATGAACGCCCGATTGATAATAGCCAAACATAGGTCCAGACGGCTGCCTGTTGTCCATCGTGCTATCCCCTCTTTTTCCGATCGTCACTTCCACGTTTCCTCGTAGATGCGCAAATAGTTTTTGCCGAGGATGTCCTCGATCTCCCCATCCTTGTATCCCCTCGCCATCAGTTCGTGGGTAATGAGCGGCAGCGAGGCATGGCCTTTGACGACATCGAACGGCATCTCCTTCGCCTTGGCGAGCTTGTCCAGCGGGATGTATTTGGCCAGGTCGTCGCACAGGTCAAGGCCAAGCCCGATATGCTTGCTGCCGACGAGCTTTTTCATATGGTCGACATGATCGACCAGTCGCTCGATCGTCGCTTCCGCTCCGCTGCTCGCCGTAAACATGCTGAAGCCATTAAGCCCGACCAGCCCGTCTTTGGCAGCAATCGCCTTGATCTGCTCATCCGTCAGGTTGCGCATGGTCGGCACCAGGCTGCGGCAGTTGGAATGCGAGGCGATCACCGGCTTTTGGGCCACCTCCATGACGTCCCAGAAGCCTTCGTCATTCAGATGGCTGACATCAACTACAATCCCCAGCCGCTCCGCTTCTTCGACCAGCGCTACGCCAAAGTCCGTCAGCCCGCCTTTTTTCCCTTCGCGCACCGGAGCGAAAAAGCTGCCGTCTCCCGCGTAATTGCGGCGGCTCCACGTCAACCCCAGCATCCGCACGCCCAACTCGTAAAAAATCCGCAGCAGGCCGAGATCGTTGTACAGCGGCTCTGCTCCCTCCAACGAGAGGATGAACGAGACTTTGCCTGCCTGTCTGGCTGTGAGCAGGTCGTGTACATGTTTGGCGATCACAAACTGGTCGCCGGACTCCGCCGCTTCCGCATGCAGGGCGCTCACCTGGTTCAGCGCCTTGCGCAAGGCCATCTCCGGCACAAACGCATCTTCGACGAATACAGCGGCCACGACGGAATGCACGCCGCCCTGCCGAAACCGCGGCACATACTCCGTCTCGATCAGCTTCGTCCGTCCGTAGCCGCGTTGAATCTCCACATCCATCAAAAGGTCAAAATGCCCGTCCAGCACATGGACGCCATCGTGAAAGCGCCGCGCCTGCTCCACAGTCACCTCTGCCATGCTCGCTCATCTCCCGTCTTTTTTGTCCAAGTAGTTGTAGATGGTGTATTTCGACACATCCAGCAAATCGGCCACATGCTGGACGGCCCCTTTGATTAAAAACAGACCGACCTCGTCGAGCAAATGGATAAACTGGATCTTCTCTTCTTTTTGCATCAAAGCGATCGGCTTGCCTGTCTTTTTCAGACAGTCGTCGATCATTTGCTCCATCAGGCTGGCGACAGTCGGCGCGAACGTTTCTGCCGTCCGCCCTTCCTCCGCCTTGTCGGCAAACGCCATCATTTCGCTCAGGGCCGACTGCGCAATCGCGATAGGCGTAAGGTCGATGTTGATGCACAGGCTGCCGATCACCTGTCCGTTTTCGTCCTTGATATAGAGCGAGCTGGACTTGATCTGCTTGCCCTTGATCGTGTCGTTGCGGTAGTTGAGGTCGTAGTCCTCCTGGTTCGTCTTGGCGGTACGCAGCGCCTGGAGCGCCAGATTGGTAACAGGGGAGCCGACCTGTCTGCCGCTCACATGGCCGTTGTGGATCGCAATGATCGAGGAGGACACGTCCGTCAGATCGTGCAGCACCACTTCGCAATGCGAGCCAAACGTTTTCGCCAGCCCCTCCACGACGGGTATGTAGCTGGCGAGAATCGGATGAATCGGTTTGGTCATGAAACAAGCCTCGCTTCCCGTTTTTGAATGATGGCAAACGATGTCAGCTGATCTCCACAATCAGTTCAATCTCGATCGGATTGTTGAACGGCAGGACAGAGGTTCCGGCAGCCGCCCGCGCATGCTTGCCTGCCTCGCCGAACACTTCGATCAATAAGTCGGAGGCGCCGTTGATTACCCGCGGCTGCTCGTAAAAATCCGGCGCACTGCTGACGAGCGCAAACAGCTTGACCATGCGCACAATCCGGTCGAGATCGCCAAGCTCGGCTTTCAGCATCGAAAGCAGATTGAGCGCGGTGATTTTCGCCGCTTCGTACCCTTGTTCCATCGTCACGTCTGTCCCCAACCTGCCCAGGTAGAGCGGCTTGCCGTCGACATAGCAGCCCGCGCCGGACGTGTAGAGCAGATTGCCCGTCCGCACGCACGAGACGTAGTTCGCCATCGTCGGCGGTGGCGGCGGAAGCGTATAGCCCAGTTGCTGCAACCGGGTTTCGATTTTTGACATCGTATTCCCCCCTGTATGTATGAAAAGTCAGAAAGCTGTTTTCGTTACGTTAACCATACTATTGGGATCGCTTCTTTTTCAACAATTTTTTAGAAGAAAATTAATTTTTTAAAATCCATCCCGACAAAAAAGCCAGTCACGCTCGTCGACTAGCATGTCTGGCCCAGCTGCACCTGCCACAGCGGTTTTTCCCTTCTCGTTTCGAACGGAACGGCGTCTCTTCAATAACGAAGCTGCATCAGGATGCTTCTGATCTCGTCGTCATTCATCATGAGATCGTAATGCTTTCGGCTGATTTTTGCCAGCGCCAGATCGTGGTAGAAAAATTCCGTGAACACTTTGACAAACGGCTTGGACATTGTCTTGATCGCTTGCCACGACTGGTTCTCCTCACAGGCAAAAATGACTTCGCGCTCGTCGATAATCAGCAGACGAAACCGCTCCAGCGTATGGTGCTCTTCTGCCGGAATCAACGTATGCACTTTGGCGATGTTCGGCTTCAACGATCCGACGACAAGCACCTCCACGTCGATTCCGTCCGCTTCTTTTTTTTCCAGGAGCGGCAAATACTCGACCAGATCGTCTTTCCATGCCGAAATGCGGATCGAGCTTTTCGCCTCCTCGATCATTTGCTTGCTCTGCACCCGGATCGACGTGTCAACCTTCAAGCTCCAAACCAAATCCTCGGAGTAGGACTTTTTTTGGGACTGGATTTTCAGTTGCTTGATGTTGTCCTGAAACTCTGCTGTCAGCTTTTCGATGGCAAGCGGCAGGGGCAAGGCGCTGTAGAGCTTTTTCTTTTCCGATACCGAGTCCAGCACCATGCCCTTTTCGATCATGCGCGACAGCACTTCGTAGATTTTCGCTTTCGGCACGCCGGAATACTTCACGATTTTCGTCGCGTCCAACGGTTCCTCGCTCGACACCAGCGCTTCAAATACTTTGCTTTCATACTGCGAAAAACCAAATTTTTGTAACATGCTTCCTCCTGCCCGTATCCACTGGTTATTCCTTTCTATGATAAAGCATAGTGGGGCACAAAGCCAATGAACCTCACGCATTGACAGGCGGCTGGCTTCCATGTAAGCTGGTAAAGGCTATCTGGTTACTCCATAGGTAGTAACTAAAATTCAAAATCGTTGCACTTCTCTTTCAACATGCTTTGAAAGCGGATCCATAAGCATGGAAGGGACATGCACCTCACGCAACACGAGATACTTGTTCATTATGGGAGGCAGAAAGTAGCCATGAATGTCGTTTTTTTGTTGACGGGTTTCCTGTTTGTGTTCGGCCTGGGCTTTGCGCTCAGCCATAATCGCAGAGCCATCAAGCTCAAGCCGATTCTCATCATGATTGTCACCCAGTTGGTGCTGGCCTTTCTTTTGCTGAATACCAAAATCGGGATTGACCTCATTCTGTTTATTTCCGAAGCCTTCGATACATTGATGAAACTGGGCATCAGCGGAGTGGACTTCGTGTTTGGCGGACTGGAGAACAACGGTGCGTCCAGCTTCTTCCTCGATGTGCTGCTGCCGATTATTTTCATCTCCGTGCTGATCGGGATTCTGAACCATTTTCACATCTTGCCGCTGCTCATTCGCTTCACCGGCTTTGTATTGAGCAAGCTGAACGGGATGGGCAGACTGGAAAACTACATTGCTGTCTCCTCTGCTTTCCTCGGGCAATCGGAAGTGTTTCTGACGACGAAAAAGCAGTTGGGGCTCGTCTCCAGCAAGCGCCTCTATACGCTGTGCACCTCTGCCATGAGCGCGGTGAGCATCGCCATCGTCGGCGCCTACATGACGATGCTGGAACCGAAATACGTAGTCGTCGCCATCGTTGTGAACATCCTGTCGGCGCTGATCGTCGCCAACATCATCAACCCGTACGAACTGACGGCGGAAGAAGACTTGATCGAGCCGGAGGAAGAAGGAGAAAAGCCTGCCTTTTTCCAGATGATTAGCGAGAGCATCGTGGACGGGTTGAAAATCGCCGTCATCGTTGGCGCGATGCTGATCGGCTTCATCGCCCTGATGAATCTGGTCAACGAGCTGTTCTTGCTGATCTTCCGCATCTCCTTCCAGGACGTACTCGGGTACATGTTTGCTCCTGTCGCCTTTTTGATGGGAATTCCCCAGGCGGAGATCGTTACGGCTGGCAGCATCATGGCGACGAAAATCGTCACGAACGAATTTGTCGCGATGCTCGACTTCAAGGAAATCGCCAGCAGCCTGTCCACCAAAACGGTCGGCATCGTCTCGGTCTTCCTCGTCAGCTTTGCCAACTTCGGCTCCATCGGCATCATTACCGGCTCTGTGCGGGCACTGAATGAAAAGCAGGGCGATCTCGTGGCGAAATTCGGCTTGAAGCTTTTGGTCGGCTCCACACTGGCCTCTGTGCTATCCGCCACGATCATCGGCGTCTTTTTGTGATCGTCGTCCGACGCTAGGCAAACATAGACACGCAAAAAAACAGGCATGCCGCTATGCCTGTTTTTTTCGTGCCTGTTCGTGCCTGTCTGGCTGTGCCAATGGCTTGGGGCAGCCACGTTTTCGAATGTTCCTTCAACTGATCCGGCTGATCGTCGGCTGGTACATGGAAACCGCATCACACGAGCGTCTGCAAAACACGATGGGGACGTGTTTTTGCTTCGCCAGCTTCTTGATGTTTTTGCTGAGACTGTGACTGACGAAGTTGATAAAGACGAGAACCAGCTCCGTATCAGCAGGAATCGTCGCCTTTACGTCCGATTTTTTTCGGCCGGATACGTGATACACATTGCGAAAACCTTTATCCTGCAACAAGCTTTCAATTTCCCCTACCCGATCTCCACCTACGACAAGAACGCCTGCCATAACAAAGCTCCTCCTCTCTATTCTCCCGTTAGCTCCAGTCAGTTCTCGACCTTTTGCCTGTCTGTCCGCTTGCTATCTGCCTGTTCGCGCCTGATTGTACTTCGTCTCCGCCTTTTCAGCGGGGAGCCTGTATTTTTCGGTCCGCTCGATCTGGACCACCTGCGAGTCGTGAACCACGATATGAATGGAGCCGTATTCCAAGCTGTCCAAGGCACGCTCGATTCTCTCCCACAATCGTTCATCCAGGGCATTGTCTTTTTTGGCCATATGGTCATTCCTCCCTGTATTGGCAATTTCAAAATGTATATTATTCCTACCTATTTAGTATGTTTTGTTCCCTAATAATACCCCTCGCTCCCCTTCTTTGTCAATCCAGAGCGCAGGGGCTTCGAGAGGTTGCGCCAATCATCATCCTGGAATCCGCGCATGGTTCACAGACGGTCGATGCAGGCATGCCTGCCGCTCGATCCATCTTGCACGGCTGCTCCGGTGCTTCACCTCTTTTCGGGTTGGTAGCAGAAAGGCTCCCGACGAACAAGACATGCTGGTTGTCTGCACGGGAGCCTTCGGTAGTCCGATCAGCTATTCACAAAAACCGATATGCTTACTATGCTTTATATGGAGTGTACCATACGCTTTCTCTCTCGGTCAATGCCGCTGCTCACCCTTTTTCGAGCAAGCGGACAACGCACAAACCGAATGCACGGGCGACCTTCTTCCTTCGCTCATTTCGGCTGCATCCGAAGCGCCCCATCGAGCCGGATCGTCTCTCCGTTCAGCATCGGGTTGGTGATGATGCTGCTCACCAGCTTGGCGTATTCGCCAGGCTGACCTAAGCGGGGCGGAAAAGGAACCGTCGCTCCCAGCGCTTCTTTTGCGGAGCGCGGCAGCTTGTCAAACATCGGCGTATCAAACAAACCGGGAGCAATGGTCATGACCCGAATTCCGTAAGGCGCCAGATCTCTTGCCAGCGGCAATGTCATGCCGACGATTCCCCCTTTGGAGGCGCTGTAGGCCACCTGCCCCACTTGCCCGTCAAATGCAGCGACAGAAGCCGTATTGATAATGATGCCGCGCTCGCCCGTGTTGTCCGGTTCATTGCCAGCCATCTGCTCGACCGCCATGCGAACGACATTGAACGTGCCGATCAGATTTACCTGGATGACCTTGCTGAATGCCTCCAACGAATGAGGGCCTTTTCTGGACAGCGTCTTTTGTCCCAGGACAACGCCCGCGCAATTGATCGCGGCATGAATGGTGCCAAAGGCACCCGCTACGCGATCAACCGCCTCCCGAACGCTCGCCTCGCTCGTCACGTCGGTCTGTACGAACAAGGCTCGCTCACGTCCCAGCTCGTTTGCGAGGGCGTACCCGCGTTCGAGGTCCAGATCAAGAATGGCTACTTTTCCTCCGTGTTCAACCACATTCCTCACCGTGGCTTCTCCCAGCCCGGAAGCTCCACCCGTTACAATGGCAACCACATCCCGAATTTCCACGCCATTCTCCCCCTTCCATCCCATCGGTATTCACAACATCGGCCGCGCTCCTTGCATGAAAAACCCGCTGTCCTTCTGCTCGCCAAGCGGACAGGCAGCATTTCGCCAAGGGAAACATTCGCCTATCAGATAGTATTTTATGAATCACCTGCAAAAAAATGGCAATCACTTCACAAACACTGAAATGGCCTTTGCGCCTTTGCGCCTTTGCGCCTTTGCGCCTTTGCGCCTTCGCGCCGTCACGAGCCGGGCCGTTTCCGGCGCCGACTGTGCCGCCCCCTCGGAAGTGCCGTTCTCGTCAGAATTATCCGATTATTCACGAGCCATTTTTTCTGGAGCCGCCAGATGCGGCACGTTCTTTCGTCCGCGACGAACCGGGACTTGTCCAAGGGGCGGAAAACAAGCCGTTTCGCCAGGACCTGTTCGACAGACGCATCGTGATTGACCTGAGAATCCCTCCCCTGCCCGAACGCCTTTTAGACATTGTACCCTTCGCCTATTCTTTCATCAACTGCTGCCCCGAAATTTACGGCATAGACCGGATCAGCGAGGCAAAAAAAATGCCAGTACCAGTCTTGGAGAAGACGGCAATGGCATCGGACTACCATTTGATTTGGTCACTCATACGGATGATGGCCTGCGCGACTTTGGCTTCGTAGCTTTCCCTGCTGCACAGCTCGTTCCACAGCTGCTCCCGTTCTTCCTCTGAGAGCTGCAACTGATCGACGCGGTCCTCTTGTTCGGCTTCCCGAAGCGGAGCGGCATTCTGGACATTTTCGCCGCCACGGCTGACGAGTCCGTACACCAGCAGCATGTTCAACAGCTTGTCCATCTGCGCCTGTTTCCGAGCCAGATGCGGTTCCATCCGCTTGGCGACCAGCCACAGCTTCTCCGTTTGCTCTCGTGCGGTTTGCATGACTTTTTTGCACCTCCACACTCCCTATATCTAAACATAACTAATTATATCTTATTATAGTGAATGTTTTGCAAAAGAGAAGTCAGATCCCCTTACACGAGAGCCTTTTTGTTACCATAAGATTTCCTCCAGCCCATCCCTCCCAGGGAATGCTAGTCGGGCACAGCTTCGCCATCACTCTCCGTTTCCTGATTCAACTGCACGGCACGTTTAATTTTCTGGGAATGTCCGAATCAAAAGCGGGTGTATGTACGATGGAAAAAGAATATCCTTCGTGGACAAATGAAAGGCGATCTCCATGAAAATCATACGTGATATCGTGCGCTTTTAACCGATGTGACAGCTCTTGTACATACTGGCGATCAGGCGTTCCAAACGAAATATGCATGTTCGGCGGGAGAGCTTTCATCGCAATCGGAATCCATGGGCGATGGCACCAGTTCGCGACAATATGTGCCGTTCCGCCAATGACAAAATTCACAACCTCTTGATCCTTTACTGTTTTCATATGGAGCGTGGATTTTAGCCATTCTCGGAATACAGGCACACTTTCCACTGGACATCCCACTTCTCTTACATACAAGATATGCAGGGGAGTACACGGGACGAGAACATCTTCCTGGACGTACTTATGGGCAATAATCTCAAGCAAATTTCCGTCCCCATCCGTAAAATATAGATTCAACCGCTCCCCCTCTTCATCGATTTCATGACCATCTTCCCATCTCGCTACCAACAAGCCAGATTCCCGAATCTTCTTGGCCGATTCGTAAAATTTCGAATAGGGTACCTGAAAAGCAAAATGAGCTGGCGAAATCGGCGCTCTCCCTTCTTCAAACGATAAGGAAACATGCGGGGTTAGTGCAAACGTGATTTGCTGATCCGTTTTTGTTAAAACGGGGATGCCAAGCCGGTCGGCATATACTTGTTCAACGCGTTGCAAAGAAACCGTCTGCAATTTCAATTCTGCAAAATGTGTAATCATACTGTCTCCCCTTTCTTTCGCTCCATGATTCAGATTTGCAACTACTATATTTTACCATACTCACTGATCGGTTCCGATCAACAAAGCAGGGCGAGATAAAAAAACGGCTGCCCGCCAGTCCATGAAAACGACTGGCGAGCAGCAGCTCCCTCTTCCCGCTAGGCAACGATTTCATTCCATCGTCAAAACGACGCGGCCATTGATTTGACCTTTTTCCAGACGCTCCAGCACTTCGTTGATCTTGTCCAGCGGCTGCGTCTCGATGATGGCGCGGACTTTGCCGCGCGCCGCGAAGTCGAGCGCTTCCTGCATGTCTTTGCGCGTTCCGACGATGGAGCCTTTGACGGTTACGCCGTTGAGCACCGTATCGAAAATCGGGATGGGCAGCTCGGCATTCGGCAAGCCGACTACGACGAGCGAACCGCCGCGGCGAACGGACTTGTACGCTTGCTCAAACGCTTTTTTCGTCACCGCCACGCTGATCGCGCCGTGTACGCCGCCGATCTGCTCCTGAATCGCCTGCACAGGATCAACCTCGCTGCCGTTTATGGTCAGGTCTGCTCCTAGATCTTTTGCCAAGTCCAGTTTTTCCTGGTGAATATCGACCGCGACGACGTTGTAGCCCATCGCCTTTGCATATTGCAACGCTACGTGGCCCAGCCCGCCGATGCCGTAAATCGCGACCCATTCGCCCGGCTTCACGTTCGCGACCTTCAGCGCCTTGTAAGTCGTGACGCCTGCGCACAAAATCGGCGCTGCCTCTACATCGCCCAGCTCATCCGGGATACGCGCCACATAAGCGGCCGGGGCCACGCAATACTCTGCGTAAGCTCCATCTGCGGAGTAGCCGCCGTTGAGCTGCTTTTGGCACAGTGTCTCCCAGCCTGTGAGGCAATAGTCGCATTCGCCGCACGCCGAAAACAGCCACGGAATCCCTACGCGATCGCCCAGCTTGAGCGACGTGACGCCTTCGCCGAGCTTTTCCACCACGCCTACCCCTTCGTGTCCCGGGATCAGCGGCAGCTTTGGTTTGACGGGCCAGTCCCCGTGCGCCGCATGCAGGTCAGTATGGCAGACGCCGCACGTCTTGATCTTCACCAAAACCTCGCCGTAGCCGACCTCCGGGACCGCTACTTCCTTCACTTCCAGCTTTTGATGGAACTCGTTGACTACTGCTGCTTTCATCTGGACCATCCTCCTCTTTCCCCCTGGGTATATGTAGCCTTTGTTCGGCGGTGATCCGCCTTACGCCCCTTTATTTGTTGCAAGCAGCGTGCCAAGTTGTAAGCGCTTTACCTTTCGCGGTTTTTGCCGATCGCCAGCACACATTTGCGATCTGATTGGCCGTTTTTTCGGCCCTGTCAGCCAAACATTCGGCCCATCGGCCAAGCTTTTGGCCAAAAAAGGGGATTCTCTCCTGTCTGCGGTATTACTACATAGCGGGAAAAAGGGGGAAAACGCATGCAAATCTTCAAGTTCATGACACCGGAGATCATCTTCGGCAACCAGTCCATCGGTCAGGTCGGCGAAAGCCTTCGCAGATTGGGAGCCTCCCGTGTCTTTCTCGTCAGCGATCCCGGAGTCGTGGAGGCAGGCTGGGTCGAGCGGATCATCCACTACTTGCAGCAGCAACACCTCGATTACCATCTGTGGACAAACGTGACCGCCAATCCGAAAGATTACGAGATTCACGCCGGAATCGCCGCCTACCGCGCGGGCGAGTGCAATGCGATTCTCGGCGTTGGCGGCGGCAGCGCCATGGATGCGGCCAAAGCCATCGCCCTGCTTGCCACCAACGAGGGCAGCATCGTGCAGTACGAAGGCGTCGATCGCATCCTGCATCCGCTCCCGCCTATGGTCATGGTGCCGACCACCGCCGGCTCCGGCTCGGAAGTATCGCAGTTTTCCATTATTGTCGACAGCAAGCGAAAAGTAAAAATGACGATCGTCTCCAAATCGCTCATTCCCGATATCGCCATCATCGACCCGCAGACCTTGATGACCAAAGACCGACAGCTCACCGCCAATACAGGCATGGACGTCCTGACGCATGCCATTGAATCGTATATTTCGCTCGCCGCGACACCGCTTACCGAGGTGCACTCGTTGCAGGCGATGCGGCTGATCGCCCAGCATTTGCGGCCATCTGCCGCCAGCCAGTACAACGCCGCTGCCAAGCAGGCGATGGCCATGGCGAGCTTGCAGGCGGGCATCGCTTTTTCCAACGCCATCCTCGGAGCCGTTCACGCCATGTCCCATCAGCTGGGCGGCATTCTCGACGCGCCGCACGGGGAACTGAATGCGATCCTTTTGCCTCACGTACTCGAATACAACTACATTGCCGCCCCGGAAAAATACAGGCAAATCGCTGAATGCCTGGGCGAAAACACCGCGGGCCTGAGCACCCATGACGCTTCCCGCCTCGCGCTGAAAGCGGTGAAGGACCTGGCAAACGACCTCGACGTCCCCCACTCGCTGTCTGCCATCGGACTGCAACCGGAACAGATCGAGCTTGTAAGCTCGCTCGCCCTGCTCGACGTGTGCATGACCACCAACCCGCGCGACATGAGCGTCCAGGACGTCGCTGCCCTTTTTCGCCAGGCATTATAGGAGGCCGCCATGCAAAACAAACAGGAGATATTGGAAAAGCTCACCGGAATATCGTCGTCGCGCAAAAGCTACTACAGCGAGCTTGTCTATCTCGTGGAAGAAATGAAAAAGAAAAACCGCCAGCTCGCCGTCATCAACGAGCTGACGCAAATCCAGATCAACGCCAGCTGGCCGCAAACCAGCAGCTATCTCGCCGCGCAGCTGTCGCAAATTCTCGCCTTCCAGCATTTTGCGCTGACGATTGGAAAAGGCGACATGCCTGCTTCCTACTTGTGCGTCTGGGCCGACTCCGACTGGCAAAGCCGCACCTTGACCCATCCCGCCGCGGCAGACCCGGCGCAGTTTATCGAGCAGGTCCACCAGAAGCTCGCAGAGGTGCTGCCGCAGCATTTTCCCACGTCCGTTCCGCTCCGCAGCCAGCTGAACCGGACGTTCGGCTATTTGACCCTGCTGCACCAGGAAAAGCGCCAGGCGGACAAGGAAGAGGCCGAGCTGATCGAGCTGGTCGCCAGACACGTGGGCGTCGTCGTGGAAAACAGCCTCTTGTTCCAGGACGTGAACGAAAAAATCAAGATCGAAGCCCAACTGATCCAATCCGCGAAGATGGCCGCAATCGGGGAAATGGCCGCCGGAATCGCCCACGAACTGAACAGCCCGCTGACCGCGATCCTCGGCAATTCCCAGCTGCTCCTGCGGGAAATGGCGGATGGCCCCGAGGCTCCGCTCATGCGGGACATTTACCAGTGCGGGGTGCGCTGCAAAAAGATCATCCAAAACTTGCTGACGTTTTCCCGGCAGGAGGAGTATTTGTTTGAGACTGTCTCCATCGACGAGGTCGTGGAAGATGTGCTCGGGCTGATCGGCTATCAGCTGTCTGTCTCCGGCCTGACGATAACCCGGGAAATGAACGTGCCGAGCCTGCTGTTTTACGGAAGCCGCCATCAAATCGAGCAAATCGTCATCAATCTGCTCTTGAACGCCAGAGACGCGCTCGCCGAGAGAGACGACCCGCAGATTGTCATTCGCTCGTTTCTCGCCGAAGAAGCTGGCGTCCGCTACGCGGGCTTGTCCGTGTACGACAACGGCACAGGCATCCCCGAAGACCGGCTGTCGCACATTTTCCAACCGTTCTTTTCCACGAAGGAACGGACAAAAGGAACCGGACTGGGCTTATCCGTCAGTCTCGGCATCGCGGAAGCGCACGGCGGCAGACTGTTTGCGGAAAGCGAAGAGAATCGCTACAGCAAGTTTACGCTGCTGTTACCCCTGCTGGAACGAGAGGAGGACACCCATGGAGCGGAAACGGATTTTGCTTGTCGATGACGAGACGGAAGTGACCACCTTTTTCACTTATTTTCTCCAGCGCAAACCGTGCGAGGTCGTCGTGGCCAATACGGGCAAGGAGGTCAAACGGCTGCTGCATGACGCCTCCCAGCGCTTTCATGCCGCCCTCGTCGATTTGAAGCTGCCGGACGCCGACGGCCTGGAGCTTTTGCGCGAGATCAAGGCGGCCCATCCCGCGTGCGAGGTGCTGATTATGACAGGCTACAGCACGATCAAATCGGCGGTCACCGCGATGCAGTGGGGCGCCAAGGATTACCTGGAAAAACCGTTTGACGACCTGGACAGCCTGGAGCAGGTTATCGATTCGGTCCTGTCTGCCGAAGCGAAGCAAAAAGATGACCGATCCCAAGAGGCCGCGCAATATGGTATCGTGTATGCAGCAGAAAGTCCGATGGCCCAGGTGACGGCCATCGCCAAAAAATTGGCCAAAAAAGCCATTCACGTCCTGATCGAAGGAGAAACAGGCACAGGCAAGGAGCTGTTGGCCCGTTTTCTCCACGGTACGAGCAACCGCGCCCAGCAGCCGTTCATCGCCTTCAACTGCGGCGCCGTCCCGGAGTCGCTTTTGGAAAGCGAGCTGTTCGGCTTTGAAAAAGGCGCGTTTACCGGGGCGATCCGATCGCGAAAAGGCTTGTTTGAGTTGGCGCACAACGGCACGCTGTTTCTCGATGAGATCGGCGAAGCCCCTCTCTCGATTCAGGTCAAGCTGCTCCGCACGCTGGAAACGGGCGAATTCATGCGGGTTGGAGGCGAGCAGGTCGGCCAAAGCAACATCCGCTTCATCTCGGCCACCAACCGCAACCTGGAGCAGGAAGTCGAGATGAACCGTTTTCGCAGCGACTTGTTGTATCGGCTGGAAGGGATCAAGCTGGCGATTCCTCCCCTGCGCGAGCGGACTTGCGATATCCCGGTCATCGCCCGCGCCTATTTGCAAAAGCGCAGCGGCACCCCGTGCGAGATCGAGGCGGACGCCCTGGAGCTTTTGCAGCGCTACGACTGGCCGGGCAACGTCCGACAGCTGATAAACGTACTCAACCAGACCCTCGCTCTGCACGAGTGCGAGCGACTGCGCGCGGAGCATCTGCCCGCCCAGCTGCGGGAACGAGCGGCGCAGCCAAATCAGCACGGACAACAGCCGCCAGCAGACCAGCCGCAGTCCCGCAGCATCGAGCAGGCAATCGAGCGCGAATGCGCGCGCTTTGTAGAATCGCTCACCCGCCACATCCAATCCGTCGAAGCCGTCGACTTCGACTACTTGCAAAAAAGAATCAAGCTCCTGGAAGGCGAAGTCGGTCGGGCGATCATCGAAAAGGGACTGCGCGAGACAAACGGAGACAGGCAGCTATTGAGCAAGAAACTCAATATCACCAAGCGGACGATCCGCTACATTCTCAATGAAAAGGGGTAATGCCTCGCCGACTTGTGCGAATCCCCTGTTAGGAGGCAAAGCGTTGTGAACCCCCAAAAACAGCAGTATGGGTTGATGTCCACTCTCAAAAACATTCCGGCTGATGCTTCTCTCTCGGCCGTTATCGTCGGTCTGATCGCAACCATGGTGTCGTATGCGGGGCCGCTTCTGATCGTCTTTCAGGCAGCGCAAGGCGCGGGCCTCAGCGAAGCCGAGCTGTCCTCCTGGATATGGGCCATCTCCATCGGCAGCGGCCTGACAGCGATCCTGTTGAGCATCTGGTTTAAAACGCCCGTCATCACCGCGTGGTCGACGCCTGGTGCTGTCCTGCTCGTATCGAGCCTGACCGCCTACCCGTACAGCGACGCAATCGGGGCGTACCTGTTTTCCGCCGCCGTCATCACCCTGCTTGGCGTCTCCGGCTTGTTTTCCGTCCTGATGAACTACGTGCCGCAGTCGATCACGACCGCGATGCTCGCCGGAATTCTGTTGTCCTTCGGCGTCGAGGTGTTCGTCTCGATGCAGCACTTGCCTGCCCTGGCGTTGCCGATGATTTTTTGCTACCTGTTCGCCAAGCGCTGGCTCCCGCGCTACGCGGTCGTGCTCACGCTCCTCGTCGGACTGGCCGTCGCCTTCGGGATGGGACGCCTGCAACTCGATTCCGTGCAGATGACGCTGGTCAATCCCGTCTGGACGATGCCTACCTTCTCGCTCGATGCGATTGTCGGTCTGGGAATTCCGCTGTGCATCGTCACGATGGCCTCGCAGAACGCGCCGGGAATCGGCGTATTGAAGGCGGACGGCTACGACACTCCGGCAAGCCCGCTCGTGGCCACGACCGGAATCGCCTCGCTTTTGCTCGCACCTTTTGGCTCGCACGGGATCAATCTCGCCGCGATTACCGCTGCCATCTGCACGGGAAAGGAAGCGCACCAGGACCCGTCCAAGCGCTATATCGCGGGCATTGCCTGCGGTGCCTTTTACCTCGTGTTCGGGATGTTTGGCGCTACCATCACTTCGGTCTTTTTCGGGCTGCCGAAGGAGCTGGTCGCCGTCATCGCGGGCCTGGCCCTGTTCGCTTCACTCAGCGCAAGCCTCGCCCAGGCAATGAGCAACAGCAAGGAACGGGAATGCGCTCTCGTCACCTTCCTCGTCACGATATCCGGCATCTCCATCGGCGGGATCGGCGTCGCCTTTTGGGGGCTGATTGCGGGAGTGATTACGAATCTGATCCTGAATGGAAACGTCCGCAACTGGTTCGTGCGGAAAAAGGACGTGCGACCGTTAGCCGCCGGACAGTCGGGTGGCAAGAAAGCACCAAAAAAGCGGGTCTCTCTTGAAGAGGACCCGCTTTTTGCTGTTGTCGCTTCGTCGCGTGAGTGGGCAAAAGAAACGCTGTTTGTGATGGGCGCTACGGTTACGACAGCCCTTGCTCGCGCGCGTAATTTCCCCAATGCGGACGGCTGCCGTCCCGGTCGACAAACGGGTATTCCTCCGAAAGCTGCCAGGTGCTGAACGCCTGTCCCGACTTTTCGGCGATGGCAGGATCAGCGGCGAGCGCCGCGACTGCCCGTCCGATGTACAGCGGCGTTTCCGACACGATGAAATGCGGGTCTTTCTTGACCGCCTCGCGCCACGTCTCTTCCGTCACGCCAAAATGGTCGAGCATCTCCTCTGAACGCAAGAACCCGGGGGTCAGCGCAAGAGCGGTCACGCCATACGGACGCAGGTCCTCTGCCATCGCCTGGGCCAGATGGATCGTGGAAATTTTGGCCAGGCTGTAGTACAAATGTTGCCGATACCGATAATCGACGCCGTCCGTGATCTCGATGATGAGCCCTTTTTTCCGCTCCACCATGAGCGGTGCGGCATAGTAGCTCGTAATCATATGCGTGTGGATGGCGCGCTGCTGCATCAGCAAGCCGTCTGCCAAGGAATGCTCCCAAAACGTTTTTCCCCAGACCGTCAACTTCTCTCCACCCCAGATGTCGTTCACCAAAATGTCGAGTTGGCCGTTTTGCTCTGCTTTTATCCGCTCGAACAGCGCTTTCACTTCGTCTTCCTGCGAATGATCCACTCGAACCGGAATACCGACTCCGCCGCTGGCCGTCACCAGCTCGGCTGTCTCTTCAATCGTCTCGGGTCGGCCCAAGTCAGACTGCTGGCCTCTCACACTGCGTCCCGTTACATAGACGGTTGCGCCCGCTTCCCCCAGGCCGATGGCAATTCCCCGTCCGGCCCCTCTCGTTCCCCCTGCGACTACTGCCACTTTTCCTTGCAATGTTTTCATCGTAATGATTCCTCCCCTTTGGTTTCGCCCCCTGTACAGCTCCCGGCACGGCCGGTTTCGCTGCACGAAGGCGATCGGTCGACCGCATGAACCAAGTATAGCGTTGCCAATATGACACCATTTGTCATATTGGGTACAGTAAAATAAAAAGACAGAACAAACGATCATGTGCTGAGGAGGGATTATCATGCGCGCCGACCGACTACTCTCGATCTTGCTGCACCTGCAAAATCACGGCCGGATGACAGCCAGGCAACTGGCGGAAAAGCTGGAGGTGTCCGAGCGGACGATCCATCGGGACATGGAAGCCTTGAGCGCAGCAGGCGTGCCCGTCTATGCCGAACGCGGCTCCGCTGGCGGCTGGGCTTTGGCGGAAGGCTACCGCAGCAATTTGACCGGGTTGAAAACAGATGAACTGCAATCGCTCTTGCTGTCCTCTCCCTCTGCCCTTTTACACGACCTGGGGCTTCGGGACGAGTACGAGCAAGCTTTTCGCAAGCTACTGTCCGCCCTGCCGGAAAGCGTTCAACAGGACGCCTGGCACGTGCGGCAGCGTCTGCATATCGACGGAGCCGGCTGGCACGAGTCAGACGAGTCGTTCCCGCTGCTCGCCACCATCCAGGACGCCGTCTGGCTCGCCCGCAAGCTCTGGGTCCGCTATCAGCGAGAGGACGCGCTTGTCGAGCGGATCGTGCATCCGCTCGGGCTGGTTGCCAAGCGAAGCGTCTGGTATTTGGTGGCGCAGGTCGATGCGGACAAACGCACGTACCGAATCTCCCGGTTCACGGAGGCGCGCGTGCTGGAGGAGTCTTTTGAGCGGCCCGCAGACTTTGACCTCGCCAGCTACTGGGAAGAATCGACGAGACAGTTCCAGGCAAGCCTCCCGCGCTATCCGGCTCTCCTTCGCGTCCGCGCAGAGGCGCTCTCCCGGCTGAAACAGGAGCGCTATGCCAAAATAGCCTCCATCCAATCTGTGGACAACAGCAATTGGGTGGAGGCCGAGGTGGAATTTCATACGTTGGATTCTGCTTGCGCGCTGGTGCTTGGATACGGCCCGGCGGTCGAAGTGCTGCAACCAGACGAGCTTCGAGCAGAAGTCGTAGCGAATGCGGCCGGGATTTTGCGACTGTATGGGGGATGATCCGGCTGGCTGTTCGGCTGACTGCCTTGCCGCTTAGCTGACGCTCGCGGTGTCAGACGACCTCGTTTCTTTTCCATACACAAGCAGGACGGTTGTCCCGGCGAACAGCACGATGGTAAACACGCTGAAAATGAACAGGTAGCCGTAGTGCAAGGACGAAAAATAGCCGACGAGATAAGGTGCGATGATACTGCCCACTCGCCCGATGCCGGAAGCGACGCCAGAGCCTGTCGCCCGCAGCGGCGTCGGGTAGTTTTCCGGCGTGTAGGCGTACAAAGCGCCCCAAGCGCCAAGATTGAAAAACGACAGCAACGCGCCTGTGACCAGCAGTTCGGTCGTCCCGCCGCTTTGTCCGAAGGCGAACGCCATGACGGCGGTCATGAACAAGAAGCTTGCCAGCGTCTTTTTGCGGCCCCAGTTTTCCACGAGATACGCTGCGACAAAATAACCGGGCAGCTGCGCCAGCGTCATGATGAGGACGTACTGAAAACTTTTCACCATCGTAAAGCCTTTGTCCACCAGTACAGACGGCATCCACAAGAACATGCCGTAGTAGGAAAAGGCAATGGCGAACCAGACCGCCCACAACGCAATTGTTTCCCGCTTGTGCGAGGACAGCAGCTTTCGCAGCGGCACCCGCTCGGCACGCTGCTGAAACTTCGGCGACTCGGGAATGGCCCGCCGCGCGTACCATGCGTACACAATCGGCAAGGCTCCGATGATAACCGCGACTCTCCAGCCGTAGTCCGGGATGATGAAGTACGAGATCACCGCTGCCGCAATCCAGCCGACAGCCCAAAAGCTTTCCAGCAGCACGACGGTACTTCCGCGTCTTTCCGGGGGAGCGAACTCGTTGACCAGCGTGGAGGCAACCGGCAGCTCTGCCCCGAGACCCAGGCCCATCAAAAATCGAAACAGCAGCATGGTCAAAAAGCCGGTGGCAAAAGCGCTGGCGAAGCTGGCCGCGCCAAACAGCAAAAGCGTGAAGAGAAAGACTGGCTTGCGTCCGATCCGATCGGCCATGTAGCCGCCTACCATCGCCCCGATCGCCATGCCAACGAGGTTGCCTGTTCCCAAGAGACCGGCTTCTTCCGGAGACAGTCCCCATTCTTGCCGGAGTGCTACCATAATAAAAGATAAAAGGGCAACATCCATCGCGTCGAACATCCAGCCAAAGCCGGCTGCCCAAAACACTTTTTTGTAAGGTGCTGACATTCTGATTCCCTGCTTTCTTCTCGTTTGCGTTCACGCCATGTAAACATTTCGCGTGTCGTTCGATTTTCCTGCCCGCCAAGAAAAGTTCGACGATTTGCAGCTAGTTTTTCCCAGAGGGGGCGAAGTCATGAGCTACCTGTTGCAAATGGACCGCTCCCGCGCCAAGAAGCCGGAAAAAAACATGTCGTTTCTCTCCGGCTTTCGAGGCATCGGGTGTATGTTTATTGCTTGTTCAGCAGCATGGCACCGATCTCGTCCAGCAGCATTTCCTTGCCGATTGGACCAAACGCTTTGCTGTTGAAGGTTTCATTGGTGACTTCATAGAGATGGCCTTGCTGAACAGCCTTGTTGCTGTTCCATACCGGACTCTTTTTCAACTCAGCGTACACCTCATCCGCTTTGCCGCCGAAGTTGACGAGGAACAGATGGTCCGGCTGAAACTTCGACAGTCCCTCCAGCTCGATCATTTCCATGGTTTTATCGGCAGGTGTGCCTGCTGCCGGCTTCAGGCCGAGGTCAGAGAAGAGGATATCGGCATAGCCGTAGTTTCCGTAGACGCGGAACAGCTTCGGTGTGACGGCCAGGAACATGAAGCTCTGGTCGCCGTATGTCTGCTTGAGCTGCTCGCGCATCGTTTTCGTCTTCTCGTCGTAGCCAGCCAGCCATTTGTTTACATCCTCTTCTTGTCCGAACAGACGGCCGATTTCTTTAAACTTGTCCCGCCATTTGTCCATGTTTGTTTCCAGCACGACCGTTGGCGCGATTTTGGACATTTGCTCGTACAGCTTTTGCTGACGGTTGTTCATGATAATCAGGTCTGGCTTTGTTTCTACGACCGCTTCCAGGTTGATGGAGTCATCCCACATCCAGCCGACCGGTTTTGCATCTGTCAGCTTGTCTGCAATGTGGGACATGATCTTTGTTTTGTATGTATTCGCCGTCGCCACCGGCTGGTGCCCCAAAATCAAAAGCTCCTCGGCTGCCCCCGATACGTCTGCGATCCGTTGTGGTTCTGCCGGGATCGTTACCTCTCCCATCAAATGCTTGACGACGCGCGTCGTTGGCTTCTGATCTGCTTCCGGAGCTGTTTGGCTGCCGGCGCAACCGGCCGAAACCGCAGTGACTACGGCAACCAGGCAGGCGAGTGCGATTCGTGCTGTCTTTTTCATCTGTTCCTGTCTCCTTGCTCTAGGGTGATTGGTGTACTGTTTTGTTGATAATAATTATCATTATCAACAACAGAGTAGATCATCACATATCCGCTCGCTTATGTCAATGTTTTTTATTTACGTCGTGCCTATACAATCAAAAAAGAGGCCGTCCCGTTGTCATTCGACTTGGGAACAGCCTCTTTATTCTCTTCCCGGCCATTGGCTTGTCGGCCTAGCACCCACTGCTGCCCTGTCCGATCACGGGGGCGGGCAAACAAAGCTGATCTGGCGAAAACATAGCCATCGGCCCAAGCATGCCAGGGAAGATTTTACGCGATCAGCAAGGAGACGAACGCTTCCCGGTCGAGGTTGCCGAAAAACTCCTGCAGGTTAACGCCAGCGAGCCGCTCGCTGACAGACGCGCGATCATACGGCGTGTCGCGCAGCAGCTCCTCCAGCTCGGCTACGTCTCGCACGCCGAAGAAGTCGCCGTATATTTTCGCTTCCTTGATTTTTCCCTTCTCGATGTCGAGCTGCACCTCGATGCTGCCGATGTTGTCAAACCGCTTCGACTGGCGGTAATTGCTCTTCGGCGATTTGCCGTAGTTCCAGTCCCAGCTTTGGTACCGGGCTTTGGACAGCTCGTGAATCTTCTCCCAGTCTTCGGCGGTCAGCTTGTATTCCTCGACTTCGCCCTCTCCAAATATGGAATGGAGAATCGCCAGGCGAAACTCTTCAATCGTCATCGGCTGCGGCAAAAACTCGGAGATGTTGGCGACGCGACTGCGGATGGACTTGATGCCCTTCGACTGGATTTTATCAGCGTTTACTTTCAGGGCGGCCACGACGTTTTCCATTTCGGAGTCAAACAGCAGCGTGCCGTGGCTGAACATCCGGCCTTTGGTCGCATACTGCGCATTGCCGGAAATTTTTCGCTCTCCGACCTGAATGTCGTTGCGTCCGGTCAGCTCCGCCTCGACGCCCAGCTTTTTCAGCGCCTGCACGACCGGTTCGGTGAATTTGCGGAAGTTGTGAAAAGACTCGCCGTCGTCGTTGGTAATGAAGCTGAAGTTGAGGTTGCCGAGGTCGTGGTAGACGGCCCCGCCGCCAGACAGCCTGCGCACGACGTGGATGTTGTGCTCCTCGACGTAGGCGGAATTGATTTCTTCGATCGTGTTCTGGTTTTTGCCAATGATGATCGAAGGCTCATTTATGTAAAACAACAAGTAATCTTCGCTTGCGGGCAAATACTTCAGCGCGTATTCCTCAATAGCCAGATTGATACGGGGGTCTGTAATGCCTTGGTTATCTATGAATTTCATACGCTGCCTCCATCCCAAATGGTTCGTTCTCTTCTATCATACCACGACTCGCTGACAAACACTGCCTCGGGTATTTTTTCACTGTTGCCCTTGTCCCCGCACACACACTACGTTTATGATCGAATCATGAATGAAAGGAGCGTGTCATCCAATGAACAGTAGCCCGAATATTGCGGAAATAGCCTCTCTGATCGGCGAGCCGTCCCGCGTCTCCATGCTGGTCAGCCTGATGGGCGGCAAAGCGCTTCCGGCCAGCGAGCTTGCCCGCCTTGCCAGAATCACCCCGCAAACAGCCAGCAGCCATCTGGCCAAGCTGGTCGAAGGGGGGCTTTTGCAAAGCGAATCCCACGGCCGACACCGCTACTACCGACTGGCAAGCCC
This sequence comes from Brevibacillus sp. SAFN-007a, assembly GCF_051967035.1. Lineage (NCBI taxonomy): Bacteria > Bacillati > Bacillota > Bacilli > Caryophanales > Paenibacillaceae > Brevibacillus > Brevibacillus sp. SAFN-007a. The sequence continues at coordinate 46,482 of NZ_JBQCKK010000018.1, forward strand.
CGAGGTCGCTCACGCCGTGGAGGCGCTTTTGACGATTGCAAACCCGGCGCCTGTGCGCTCGTTGCGTGAGTCCGACCAACTGCGGGTGTTGCGCTATGCGCGCACGTGCTACGACCATCTGGCAGGAGAAGTCGGCGTCGCCCTGACGCAAAAAATGATCGAGCTACAGCTTTTGGAAGCATCCGGCCAAGACTTTGTGCTGAACGAAGCTGGCAAAGCCAAGCTGCAATCGCTCGGCGTCCAGGTGGAGGCCCGCCCGAAAAGCAGACGGCGCTTTGCCCGCCAATGCCTGGACTGGAGCGAACGCCGCCATCATCTCGCAGGCAGTCTCGGCGCTTCTCTGACCAACCGCTTGTTTGAGCTAGGCTGGATCGAAAGGATTCCCGGCGTTCGGGCTGTACGCGTCACGCCGGACGGCGCGGCCGGATTTTTCGCTGAATTTGGCTTGGAAGTCAAAAGCGGCAAGGAACGCGTCTAGGCGAGCTTTCCTGAGAACTACGCTTTCGCCTTTGCCGCATGCGAGGAAGCAAGTAACTGTTTCCGGGGGCCAAACGTCCAGTTGACGAGAAAAATGCCCGCAATAATCAACAGGCCCCCGGCGTACACATGCCACATGACGACCTCCCCCAACAGCACCCAACCCGAGAGCACGCCGAAAAACGGAGCGAGAAACAGAAAAGCGCTGGTGCGGCCCGGATCTCCCTGACTGAGCAAGTAAAACCAGGTGGCGAACTGCACGATAGAAGCCATGATCGCAAGCCATAGCACGATCAACAGCGAGGCGGGGGTCACAATCAGCCTGGGCGTCTCCAGCGTCACACCCATGAGCAGAAGCAACAGGCCGCCGAACAGCATCTGATAGGCCGTCATCACCCAGACGTGAAAGCGGACGCCCCACCGTTTGACGAGGACCGTGGCAATCGACCAGGCGAGTGCCGAGCCTAGCCCGAACAACGTCCCCGACTCCCACTGCAAATGAAAGCCGAGCGTGATGAACACACCGCACAGCCCGATCAGCACCCCGAGCCATTGCGAGAGCCGATAGGTGACTCCGAGAAACAGCGTCCCCCAGATGACGACGAACAGCGGATTGAGGAACGTCAGGATCGAAGACTCGCCCGCCGTAATCGTGCGCAGGCTCAAAAAGATACAGCCCATGACCGCCGCCGTCTGCAAAAAGCCGATCAACCCAAGCTGCCCCCACTCCCGCCCCGATCGCGGGAGCGGTTTTTTTCGTACCCACCACGCCAGCAACAGCCCGGCAAGCGTAAAGCGCAGACCGACGAGCAAAAGCGGCGAGAAATAGGCCAGGCCGATTTTTCCTACCGCAAACGATGAGCCCATCAGTGACGTCGTGACCACCACGAGCATTCCGAACCACAACCGATTCATCTCGGTTCCTCCTTCTTGCAAACAGGTAGCAAGTGATACCGTCAGTGTACACGGAGAAAGTTACGATGCGGATCGAAGTGTATAAGTTAGCCGTCGCTACAGCTTGTATGTCCACCAGCCTGCTCCCGCTTCGCTCGGGCAAAAAAGCCAGCGCCTGCCCACAGCACATCTGCGGCGCACAAATTTTCCAGGCATGGTATATTGGTAAACATACCTGTACCAAAATGGACGAAAAGCGAGGTTGGAAACGATGAACAAGCAGGAAGGCTACCTAGAGGTTCCTGGCGGCCGAGTGTGGTACACCCGCGTCGGCACAGGCGAACAGACGCCGCTGATCGTGCTGCACGGCGGCCCCGGCAATACGCACGCTCCGCTCAAGTCAGCCCTGCACGTATTGGGGGACGAGCGCCCCGTCATTTTTTACGACCAGTTCGGCTCGGGCAACTCCGACAGGCCGACCGATGTGTCCTTGTGGAAAACGGAGCGGTTCGTGGAAGAGCTGGCCTGCATTCGGCAAGCGCTCGGACTGGCGCAAGCGCACATCCTCGGGCATTCGTGGGGAACGATGCTGGCGGCGGCGTACTTGCTTGACACCAAGCCTGCTGGCGTGTCGATAGTGATTTTTTCCAGCCCGTGCCTTAGCGCCCAGCGTTGGAAGGAAGACGCAGACCGCCTGATCGCCCGCCTGCCAAAAGAGGTTCAGCAAACGATTGCCCAGCACGAAGAACAAGGAACGACCGACTCGCAGGAGTATCAGCGCGCGATAAAAGAGTTCTACGCGCGATACGTGTGCCGCCTGGAGCCATGGCCGGAAGTTCTCGCCGAAAGCCGTTCGAAAGCAAACAAAGACGTGTACATGACGATGTGGGGGCCGTCCGAATTTTGTCCGACAGGCAACCTGAAAACGTTCGACTACACACCGAAGCTGCATCAGCTCGACATCCCTGCCCTGTTCGTCTGCGGCCGCCACGACGAAGCAACGCCCGAGTCGACGAGCTACTACCAGTCGCTCGTGCCGGACGCGGAGTTTCACGTCCTGGAAAACAGCTCCCATATGGGCTATTTGGAAGAAACGGCCGAGTACGTACAGACCGTCCGCGAATTTTTGCGCACGGCGGACAAACGCTGATTTCCGCCGCCGCAAGCAAAAAGCCCCGCCTCGCCGAAAGAGCTGCGAGACGGGGCTTTGCGTTTATCAGGAAGACCGCTGGCTCGTCTCCCTTGTTCACTCTTCCCACATATAACCGAATCGGGGAATGGTCGTTACTTTTCTCCCGTACTTGCCCAGCCGTTTGCGCAGACGATAGACAAGCGCATTGATTTCTGCACGTCCCACATCCGGGACACCGCTCTCGGCGTACATCATGCGCTCCGGCCAGATCGACACCATGATTTCCTCATAGCTGACGGCCTGATTGGCCCGTTGATACAAAAGCGTCAGCAAGTCCATATCCTTTCCCGTCAACGGAATCCGCGCGCCGTCCAGCCGGATTTCCCGGCGCTCCAGATGGATGACCAGACCGGAAGACACGGCAGCCGGAGCGGTGGACTGCAACAGCGGAAAAGAAAACTCTCGGGTGACATCCATCTCGCTGCCTTCCGCCAAAAAGACCAGCTCGACGACTCCTTTGGCGAGACAGATGAGATCGCCGTGAAACAGCGGCTGCGGCGTTTGGCGAATCGCTGTCCCGTTCACCTCTGTCCCGTGCTTGCTGCCCAGGTCAGCGATCATATAGCGATGGCCGAATTTGCGGATCACGGCATGTCTTCTCGATACATAGGGGCTGGAAAAAGCGATGTCAGGCGCGAGCCGACTCCCGCGTCGGCCAATCGTGTACTCGTCCTTACAGAGAAATTGGCGTTTTTGCACCAGCTCCGGATCGCCTTTTTTCACAAGGACATAAACGCCGTCTTCCAACGTTCATCACCTCAAAAAAGAGTTGCAGCTATCCGTATTTCATTACACACGAAAATACCGGAAAGTCAACCCTTTCTCCCCCTATCAAAAAGCTGCCCATCCGCTGCGGCATGGAGGCGCCCAGACAATGGCAGCGATCACGTGCGTTCACCGCGGCCTGCCACCGAACGTCCGCTCGCGGAAAACTCAGGAACAGCGCTTGAGTGCAGCCAGCTTTTTCGGCTCGATCATCAACAGATGGCAGACCCCGTTCGGGACAAAACGCTTGTACGCCATTCCTTTTGGCACGATCAGCAATTCTCCCGCCTCGATCCAACTATTGCGCTCATGGGACATCACCAGCATTCTTCCGCTGACGACCAGAAGCATTTCGTCCTGCTGGTCGTTTTGTTGCCAGGGATACTCTCCCGAGAGCTGCTCCAGCTTGATCGTCGAGTCGTTCAGCTCGCCTACGATCATCGAATGCCAGGACTCCTGTAACATGGACAACTGTTGTGCAATGTTGATCTTCTCCATGATGGTTCTCTCCCCTTTTGTCCCCACGATAATACAAAACCGGGACGGGAAACATAACAGCGATCTGATAGATGGATGATAAGACAAACATAAATCGCTCATAAGGTACAGAAAATTCAATCCAAGATCGGCGTTCCGCAGTTCCCGCTGTTCATGAAGGCGGTGGCGAGCATCAGGGCGCGTCATGTTTTCGGCAAAAACAGGTCCGGCCTCGTGTACAGCGCAGGAGAGCCGCCTGTATGCAGGAAAAGCACGTGATCGTCCCGGCCGAATCGCCCTTCGCGAACCAGCCCGATCAGGCCCGCCATCGCTTTTCCCGTGTAGACAGGGTCGAGCAAAATCCCTTCCGTCCGGGCGACGAGCTGTACCGCCTCTATCATGGCTTCCGTCGGAATTGCGTAGCCAGGTCCGACAAACCTGTCCTCGCACTGCACCCACTCCGCCTGAATCTGTGCTTCCAGGCCAACCGTCACGGCTGTGCGCTGCAACAGCTCCAGTACCTTGGCTTCCTGAGCGGCACGGTCGCGGCTGACATTGACGCCAAGCACCTTGGTCCGGGACTGTCTCGCGGCAAACCCGGCAATCAGTCCTGCCTGCGTCCCGCCGCTGCCTGTTGCCGTCACGACGTAATCGTAAGGCGTGCGGTTCTCCCACGCCTGCTGCTCGATCTCCTCGGCGCACGCCATGTAGCCAAGCGAGCCGATCTCGTTGGAGCCGCCCAGCGGAATCAGGTACGGCTTTCTCCCTGTTTTTCGCAGTTGTTCGGCAAGCACCTCCATCGCCGCCTGCAAATCCTCCTCTGCGGGAATCACCTCGATTTTTTCTGCGCCCAGCAAATGAACCAGCAGATGGTTTCCGCTCGCCTGCGGATTGTAGTCGCCTGTCTCGGGCGCGGACAAAACCAGCTGGCAGCGCAATCCTTCGCGAACCGCAGCCGCCACGGTCAGACGGCAATGATTCGATTGGACGGCTCCGCACGTAATCAGCGTGTCCGCTCCCTGTCTGATCGCGTCGGCAAGCAAGTATTCCAGCTTTCGCGTCTTGTTGCCGCCAGCGGTCAAACCGAGCAAATCGTCGCGCTTGATCGAAATGGTCGGCCCACCCAGCTTCTGCGACAGTCGATCCAGACGCTCGATCGGCGTCGGACCTGCCGTGTAGACTCTGCGCTCATAGCGAATTGGCTTCATGGAAACGGCTCCCTTCCAGCTTGATGGGATAGGAATACGCTCTGACGCCTGTCAATTCCTTCTCGCAGACAGCGACTAACCGGAAACAGTCACATCCTGCACGCCGCGTAATCCATCGGCCAATGACGAAAAAAGCCGGGCTGGTTGCCAGAACCTGTAGGTCTGGAACCGCTCGGCCTGTTCCTGTTCAGCATGGCTGTATCTCGCCCAAACAGCGCTTACGCCTCTTGCAGCAAAAAACGTTTGCCGTACTCGCCGTGATCGACAATCATCGGATGTTCGATCTGGATCGTCGAATGCTCGATGCCGTATTTCGTTTTCAGCAGATGGTTGATGGCGAGAATCACACAGTACGGCTGAATATCCTCGCGTACAAACACATGCGCCGTCAGCGAATAATGCTCCGTCGATACGGCCCACAGATGCAGTTCATGCACGTCATAGACGCCTTCCACACTGGCGAGGTCTGCGCGGATTTGGTCCAGATCAAACTGCTCCGGTACGGATTCCATCAGGACGGCCAACGATTCGCGGATGATTTTGACGCCGCCCGAAAAGATGATTCCCCCGATTACCAGGCTAATCAACGGGTCGAAGACGGAATAGCCTGTGAAGAAAATCAGCACGGCCGAAACGATGACGCCAGCAGAGCTGAGCAGATCGCCAATGAAGTGCCACAATGCGCTTTTCACATTCAGATTGTCTTCTTCCTTGGTGCTTCTGGACAGCACGACGGTCAGTACGATATTCACGATCAGCCCGACGGAAGCGATCGCAAGCATCAGCGGCAAGTCGACGTCTTGCGGATGAATCATCCGGTTGATCCCTTCGATCGCGATTCCGGCCGCAATCACGGCAAGCGCCAGACCGTTCAAAAACGAAGCGATGATTTCAAAGCGCAGAAAACCAAACGTATATTTTTTCGTCGGCTTGCGCGTCGCCAGGTAAATCGCGGTCATGCTCAAACCGAGTGCAACGACGTCTGAGATCATATGCGCCGAGTCGGACAACAGAGCCAACGAGTTGGACAACAGACCGCCGACGATTTCCACGACGGTAAAAAACAATGTCAACACGAGCGTAATCCACAGCGTTTTCTTCGATGTTTGCTGTTCCTTCACGTGATCGAGATGATGATAATCAGCTTGTTTCACCAAACCCACCCCCTAAAAATAAAATAATTATAATCTAATAATTAATTTAATTATAGGGTGTCGTTTCCCTTTATTCAAATGAACATTCTATGGATCCTACTACTGATTTTCATTCCCGCTGTCTGACGGCTACCGCAAGCCGTTGGCTACGCGAAGCCCTTTATTTCTTCAATCGATACGGCACCGTAGCAATTTTGACATCCTGTCGCGCAAACAAATACGCTCTGATGAGCAAACTGGTCTGGTTATGCAGCAAATTATGCCACCAGCGCCTGGTAATAAACTGTGGAATCATGACGGTCACATGGTCCGTCTCCGCTTTTTTCCACTCCACCGTGTCAATAAACTTGGACAAAGGCTTGATGATACTGCGGTAATGCGAACGCAGGATAATCAAACGCACTCCGGGGTCCCACCGCGCCCATTTCTCCTCCATTTTTTTCATGTCTTCCTCGCTGAACGCGACGTAGACCGCAACAATGTCGTCTGACAGCGATTGCGCATAACTAATCGTATTTTTGACCACCTGCGAAATCCCGGCTACAGGGATGACGATGACACTCCCTTTCGGTTCGGGCTTGTCCGCTTCGATGTCAAGCCGAAGCTCCTCTGCCAGCTCTCGATAATGCTGATTGATCTTCTTGAAAATGAAAAGGACGATCGGCAGGAACACAAAAATCGCCCATACCTGCGAGAACTTGGTCATCAAAAAGATCAGGCATATGGTCAGGGTTGTCAGCATTCCTACCGTATTAATCAAAAAAGGCGCTAGCCACCCTGGGGGTTTGTTCGAAATCCAGCGCTTCATCATGCCTGCTTGCGACAAAGTAAAAGGAATAAACACGCCAAGAGCATAGAGCGGAATCAGGTTTTCCGTTTCCCCTTCAAACGCAATCACCACGATGGCGGACAAAATAGCCAGAAATATGATTCCGTTTGAAAACCCGAGACGATCTCCCCGAACCATGAACATATTTGGCATGAACCGATCTTTGGCGAGCATAAAGGCGAGCAAAGGAAAGGCGGCAAATGCCGTATTAGCGGCGAGGAACAAAATAAGGGCGGTAGCCGCCTGAATGGCGTAATACATGGTTCCTCGTCCAAAAACGGCAGACGCGATTTTCGATACAACCGTTTCCTCTGGACTTGGCGAAATGCCGTACAGATAGGCCAACAGGCTGATCCCCATGAACATCACGCCGAGGATGACGCCCATCATGACAAGCGTCAATGCTGCATTTCTCGGCGCCGGCTCCTTAAAGTTGGGAATGGCATTGGATACGGCTTCTACTCCTGTTAATGCCGAACACCCGGAGCTAAAGGCTCGCAAAAGCAAAAATACCGTGATGCCTGGGACAACGGCTCCGTATTCGGGGGGATGGGCTTGTATGTTTCCCGTGATCCATTGATACGCACCGCCCACAATCAATGCGAGAATCGCGACCACAAACAAATAAACCGGATACATCAAAATCGTGGCCGATTCCGTGACTCCGCGCAAATGCAAGACGGTTATGAGCGTAATCATCAACAGGGCAATCAGCACGCGATGTTCATGCAGCACGGGAAAAGCCGAAGTGATGGCGTCTGTGGAAGCAGACGTGCTGACGGCAACCGTTAGAATGTAGTCCACGAGCAAAGAGCCGCCCGCAATGAGGCCCGGCGTGGTCCCCAGGTTGTCCTTGGCCACAATGTACGCTCCGCCGCCTGTCGTATAGGCGAATATGGTTTGGCGGTAAGACAGGATGAGAATGGTCAACAGACCTACAACCGCCATCGATATCGGAATCGAGTACCACAGTGCAACTGCTCCCAGGGAAACCAGCACGAGAAGAATCTGCTCCGTGCCGTAGGCGACAGAGGATAAGGCATCCGATGACAGAACAGCCAAAGCTTTTCCTTTGTTCAGCTTTTCTTCGGCTAACTCGTTTGATTTCATCGGTCTGCCGAGCAGAAATCGTTTGAATTTCGAGATCATCTGTATACCCCTATTCAGCTTTTTCTCTTAGCTTTCCCTCTGCGGTTGAAAACATTAGGTATTCGGTCCGAAGGGAAACGTAAAGAGAACGAAATTGCTCGGCGACTTCAGATTCATACCAACACGGTACATCAGCACTCCCAAGTCCTCTTATCGTTGAGTTTGCTTAAGACATCGACGAAGGTGACTCAGTATATCAGGTTTTTGGTCGAAGCAGAAGGCTGCTCCAGACAAGATATCGCCGATCGGATTGGTGTCCACTGATTCCCGGTATGGGCCCTTTATGGAAATCGTCGATGCCTGGCTCTAAGACGATCGCTCCTCCCCCACAAACAACGGCATACCGCCACCCGCATCTTCCAACGGCTCAGTGATGAGTACCAACTTCGGGGGAGCGAACGTAGGTTCAGATTACTAGCGCCCGCGTCTGATCGAGCGCATGACTAGGCTGACGATAAAGACAAGTATGACTGCGCCGATCAGCGCCGGAATAATGTAGAAGTCTCCCATCACCGGTCCCCATGCTCCCAGCAGCAGGTTGCCAAACCATGCCCCAACAAATCCCGCAATAATGTTGCCAATAATTCCTCCAGGAATGTCTTTACCTATAATCAATCCCGCGATCCAACCGATAATCCCACCGACAATTAATGACAAAATAAAACCCATACTTATCACCTCGTATTAGTTATATTTGTTTCGCTTTACTTTATCGTTTTGATCAGCCCCTGTCAAATGCCCGACTTCGGTTTTGAGCTAGTACTGCATCAGAATGAAAGTGGTTATGTTGCACCTGTTGGCTGACAAAGCAGTTGAGCTTCAATATAGCGATAGCCTCTCCTCTGATACGGTGGATTGCATTTTAAAAAAGCCAACTTAAACCTCGCTCAAGAAATGCTGGTGCACCCGCCCGAGCAAAAACGCGGCATTCGTAGCTACGATGGAAGATGTGCTGGACGTGTACCAGGAGCCTTACGATCCAAAACTGTCCCGTCATTTGTATGGATGAAAAACCGTTTCACCTTCTGCTACGTTTAGGTGCGGAAGGAGGTGATTTCTATGACCCAGCATCTGTCCTTTAGCGTAAGTCTCAACGATGCACTGCGGTTCAGTCACGGGCTTCGGCAGCTTGGTATAACCCACTACTATTTGCAGCCGCGTGAAGATCAGATCGTGTTTGTCTTTGAACGCGTATCTGACCAGAGCCATACCATCTTGAAACGCTTCTTTGGTGCAGATGGCTCGTCACTCCGCAACTAGACCGACACCAGACTGCTGCCCGAAATCATGGGCAGCAGTCCCTGAAACGATCCCACGCAAAACGGCTTCGCAACAGACAAAGGACAGAAAATTCAGTCTATGAGAAAGTACATGAATACCCATGTCAGAACCGATGGAATCCCCGCTACCAGCGTGTACACTGCCCATCTTTGTTCTTTTCTCCTTTCCTTTTTCATCTTGTCGTTGCTTTCATCGGCAATAAAATTCCGGTGTACATCAGGCGTAGCCATTGTGATCCTATCCACACCTAAAGTAGACCCCATCATAAAAATGGAAATGGCGAGTAATCCGAATCCTGCGTACCCCGTAAGGATCGTTACCGTTTCCATTCCCTCCGCTCCCAAAAAGGCATACAAAATCAGACAAGCAAGAAGACCAACACCCAAAAGTAACGCTTTGATCATTTGATCAGCCTCCCTTACTACCGCAATTGTAAAACGAACATCAACATTTTTAAAGTCGATGTTCGTTTTACAAACAATTTACTTATGATTTAGTTAACATTTTGAAATTCAAGTGTCCATGTAGAACTATTACGTTTCAAGCTTGCTTTAGTGGTAACTCCAACTACACTTGCAAAGTCTGCTACAGGCTTCCAGTGAGTGGGGGCATTATAAGAAAATGAATTGGAAGTCGGCTTATAGTGAGGGCTCTCCTGGATTACGGAACCGCCAGCTGTTCCATTATCTTGTAACGAACCACCCGATGCTCCAAACCAAACTTCTCTTGCTGTAATTGCAACACTAGAATCGTCGATATTCCAGCCTCCACTTACACTCGTTAATTTTTTGTAGGCAAGATTATTTTGATCATAGTATCTATCAAAATAGTATGTTGAATATGCTTGTACACTATATGATGAATCCCATTTTTCATCTCCTTTTTGTCCATATGTGGTGAAGCTATCCTCAAGTAATACTTCTTTTGGAACGTTATAAAACACATATGTAACATAACTTTCTTTAATATTATTGGTTTTCAAATCTTTTACAGACTGGATTTTTTGGGTTGTTTGATAAACGGGTATATCTTCGATTGGCCCACCGTCTTTAAAGATGGTTGCCACACCAGAAGAAACCTCTTTAAGGTCTGTCTTTTTTGCTTTTGCCCGTTCGAATAATACTTGCAAGTCATTAATTTCATTTGCTTTGAAGATTACTTCTTCCTTTGCTTTACCGAAATCTTCCGCCAATGCCACATTACCAATTGAGACTGTTAAAAGAATTGCTATGAGGATGCTACCAATTTTCCTCAATGTCATTCCCTCCTCTTTTGTAAATATATTATATTTATTAATAATTACATTACTTTATATAATTGTAAATCTTTTGATTTACGAACGAGGACAACGGAATATTTTTGGGAAACACTTCCTGACTGTCACCTCCCCTTTTTCCCCAAAATACATAAGTACCTACTATCTCAGCGAAAGGTTGTGGCAATATGGAGGTTCGGGAGGGGTTAATCCCCGCTGTACTGGGAACGATTGTTACAGCAACTGGGTATGCGCTTAAACACAACGATCATGGGAACCAGACGCTTTCAAACGCCCTTGTAGGCTTCGGACTCGCCCACATCGTTCTAGGCGCAATCGACCTTTTTGAGCATAAGTAGGTAGGAAAGTAGGAGAGGCGCTGTTCTCTCCTCTTTCTTTTTGAATATCCATCCTCTCAGGTGGCGGATCACCCTGTTTTTTCCGGCGCTACGTATCTGCTTGAAAAGCTGTCGCAGTTTCCATCTTGATTCCAGCAAGACTAGCCCCCCTCTTTCCGCTAGGTGGGGGCTATTTGACGCTTGTGATCGTCGCTTGCGTCACCCTATGTTTCGAGCCATTGTGTCTCTTTTGTACGTATCTCGAATAGATTCGTAATGATCTGATTGCTCCTTTTGTAAGTGCACCCAAGAAACAGTACTTTTGCCCATATCAACCAGTAACACGACCGAATATATATGTTTAGGCACGAAAAACACCGAGATAGTTGGCGAAAATTATAAATAAGGAGTGAACATATGGGATGCTTTAATTGCTTTAATAAACTGATTCCACCACGAGGTTGCCCAGATATTTTTCCGTTTCAATGTAATTGTCCGCCTGGACCGCCGGGACCACAAGGACCGCAAGGAATACCAGGACCACAAGGAGTACCAGGACCACAAGGACCGCCGGGACCACAAGGGCCACCAGGAGCAGGAGGATTAATCCCCTTCTCAACGGGTATCATCCTCAGCGGTGCTACAGTAGTCTCAGCTGCTCCCATATTAATGGGTTTTGGCAGTCATACGGTTGAAGTGATTGACGGTACTGGAGAATCAACGATGCCACCCGAAGCAGGCGGTTTTGCTTTCCCCATTCCCTTTGCGGGTATTATTTCAAATTTACAAATAAGTGCAGATTTATTGGTTGCGTCTGTGACTTCCATTAATACGCTCGGTCTTCAATATGACTTTACAGTATTCCGCGCACCGTCCGTTCCGAATAATGGGATTGATCATCCGTCTGCACCTTACGTGACCACTCTGCTGACCAGTTCGCTTCGATTCGGATTTCCGAATAACATCATTACCCCTGGTATCCCAGACGGTTTCCGTACCGCAACGAATAGAAATTCGCTGGTATCATTACCAGTCGCCGAGGGAGATCGCATTGGAATTCGGGTAAGAACCCTGGCGGCGACCGATCCCTCAGCAGCTGATATCACCCAGCTCTCCTTTAGCGCCACTCTCTCTTATACTCCTTCTTGATCGCTCAGCTTTCGCAAGCAAAAATGGGCCTGAAGGCTTCTCAAAGCGGTTTAGCTCCGCAAAATCCGAGTCATTCCCCCCTGTTCTCGCATGTTCATACAACCAGCAGTAAGTGCAGGACGAGAAGGCCCCAACTTGACCAAGACTTTTCCCACCCTGCTAAACCATCGTTCTGCCCCTAGAAGAATGGAACCTCCTCCTGTTGTATCAGCAGCAAGCAGCGTAGCTATGATCCAGAAACTCAAACCGAATCGTGGCTATTCTTCCTACAAAAAAAGAGGCCTCCGCCGTTGATCGCGGAGGCCTCTTGGCCATGATATAAGAAAGATCGCTTATTTCCCCACACGCAGCAACGCGTGATCTACCTTGATGCACAAATCCTGCACAACCTCGATGCCTTCCGCGCGGACAAGACTCGCCGCTTCTTCGTTGGCGATTCCTTGCTGCATCCAGAATACCTTGGGCTTGTGCTTCATTTTCAGCGCATCCTGGGCAACAGGCAGAATGTCCTCGCTCTTGCGGAACACGTTCACGATGTCCACCTGCTCATCCAGCTCTTGCAGGCTGGCAACTGCCTTTTCGCCCAGAACCGTTTCCCCGGCGATCACCGGATTGACCGGAATGATGCGGTAGCCCGCATTTTGCATGGCCTGCGCCACCATGTAGCTGGTGCGGTCCGGCTTGTTGGACAGTCCTACCACGGCAATGGCCTTCGCTTCCTCAAGCAGTTGACGACGGGTTTCGTTGCTCGGATTTTGGCTCATGTCAAAACACTCCTTCTCTTTTTTCGGTTTAGGATTGGCTGCGGCCTGCCACAAACTCGGCAATCGTGCGGGTCATGACGCCTGTGCCGCCGGCGGGCTGCATGTCGCCTGCTGTGGATGTGTACGCCGTACCCGCGATGTCGAGATGCACCCAAGGCGTATCGCCGACGAATTCCTGGAGAAACACGCCGCCGATGATCCCGTGGACATAGCGTCCGCCGGAGTTTTTCAGGTCGGCAAACCGGCTCTTGTTCAGGCTGCGGTACTCTTCGAAGGCAGGCAGTTGCCACAGACGCTCGCCCGCGATGTCTGCTGCGGCAAGCAGTTCATCCATGAGCGCCTGGTTGTTCGTCAGTGCGCCGGAGCAGTAATGTCCGAGAGCGACGACGATGCCGCCCGTCAGCGTAGCCGCGTCGACGATGCATGACACGCCCTGCTGTTTGGCATACGTGATGCAGTCCGCCAAAATGAGCCGCCCTTCCGCATCCGTGGTGATGATCTCGACCGTTTTTCCGCTCATGGTCGTAATGACATCGCCAGGGCGGAACGCCGTGCCGGATGGCATGTTTTCCGCCGTTCCAATGACGGCGAGCACGTTGACCTTTGGCTTCATCTGCCCCAGCGCCTCCAGTGCGCCGATCATCGCCGCCGCGCCGCCCATGTCGGACTTCATGTCTTCCATGCCCGCTACCGGCTTGATGGAAATGCCACCCGTATCGAATGTCACCCCTTTGCCGACCAGGCCGATCACATCGTCCCACGTCTCTCTTCCCTGGTATTTGACCGCTACCACGTACGGTTCCAGCTCACTGCCTTTCGCGACGTTGAGAACGCCGCCCATGCCCAGTTCTTCCAGCTTTGCTTGATCCAGCACCTCGACCGCCATCCCGTAGCGCTCGGCAACCGCGACTGCCGCGTCCTTCAAGGCGCGTGGTGTCAAGTAGTTGGCAGGCTCGTTCACGAGCGTGCGGGCCAGGTTGGTGCCGGAAACGAGCGCATTCCCCCGCAGCACGCCTGTCTGCACGGCGCTTGCGGCGTCATCGGCAGCCAAAATCCGCACGGTGGCAATGGGCGGAAATTCCCGCTTCGCTTTTTGCCGGTACCCTTCATAATGGTACTCGGCCAGTCCGAACGCTTCCGTCACAGCCTGGGACAGACGCTCGGCGCTCATATGCTCGGTTGTCGGCAGGTCAATCGCGACGATCTTCGCTTTTCCTTTGGAAGCGACGGTTTTTGCTGCCCGTCCCCACGCATGGCGCGCTGCGACAAAGTCAAACTTCGCCGGCTCACCCATGCCGACGATGAGCAATTTTTTGGCGGCGATCCGGTTCAGGCCATGAATCACCGTCACCTCTTTGGCCTCGCCCGTAATTTCTCCTTCTTGCTGCAAGCCGCTGAGACTCCCGGCAAAAGCGGCTTCCAGCTCCGGATACACCTGAGAAAGCTGCTCCCCTTTCCAAAGCGGCACAATCAGCTCGTCGCACGCGTAGCTCACAAGCTGCGGGCGTTTTTCTACGGTTACTTCCATATACTCTTCCCTCTTTCGCTGTGATAGGATACAATTATGGGCACATTTGTGTTAACACGATGTGTCTACGCACAAGCGCAAGGATGGAAACGTCATGGCTTTCGCCTCTGCGTACGGAATGGCATCCTGATCCGGCAGCATGGCCTCGCACTTTTCTATGTAACGAAGCACTTCCCCTACATCCAGCCCTCCATGCACGGGTCCGTAGCGGGACAAATACTTCCGCGCATTGCCAAACATCCAGCGAGCGCCTTTCAAGTTGCCGTATTCAAGATGGTACAGTCCGACTGATAGTTGCAGCATTCCTTGCAAAAATTTATCGGATTTGTCCTCCATCCAGATGTCTTCCAGCAGATCGTGGCATTCGTAGTACTCCCCTTCATTGAATTTTTCAATGAACTGCAAATACTGCGCGGGATACTTCATGGATGCACGCCTCCGTTTCGCACCTGCTTTTTTCCATAAAAACTGCCTCGTTGAGAAGCGCCTGCCTGTTTACGGCTGACCTTCCAACCAGAAGCTTTCCTTATGGTACCACAGATTGGCAACGCTTAACATCCAAACGAAAACTTCACGGATTAAGACAACGCCCTTCTGTTACAATAAACTAGAGAAGCGTACAGTAGAAAGGAATGGATTTTCCGTGGCGGATATTCTCGAAAACTTCCCCTTATGGGCTGCACTCATTGCCATAGGAATCGCCCAATTCATCAAAATTCCTCTCCATTTTTTTGCAACGAAAACATGGCAATGGTCGCTGTTGCTCAGCACGGGCGGTATGCCCAGCTCTCACTCCTCAGCCGTAACGGCGCTGTCGACCGCTGTGGGGTTGAAAGAAGGCTTTTCCAGCAACATGTTTGCCATCTCCGCCATTCTCGGCATGATCGTCATGTTCGATGCCGCAGGCGTTCGCCGTCATGCCGGCATGCATGCCGTTGTCTTGAACAAACTCGTGGACGAATTCAATCACCTTTTGGAAGGCATGAAATCGTTAAAAGTGCGTCCGAACCAGGAAAAGGCGAAGAAGCTGAAAGAGCTGCTCGGGCATCAGCCGATCGAGGTGCTGATTGGCGGCTGGCTCGGCGTGATGATCGCATTGTTGGTACAGCCGTTTTTCTAGGACGTTTCCACAGGGGGGAATCACATGCGCATCGTTTCCATCTGTCCGAGCAATACGGAGATCCTCTATTATGTAGGGCTGCATGAACACGTGGTGGGGCTGGACGATCACTCCGACTGGCCGCCGGAATGGCAGCATTTGCCCCGCGTCGGCCCCGACCTCTCCATCGACATGGAGCGGGTAGTGGCGCTCCGGCCTGATCTGGTCGTTGCCTCACTGAGCGTCCCCGGCATGGAAAAAAACGTGGAGGCACTGCGGGAGCGAAATATCCCGCATCTTGTGCTGAACCCTTCGCGAATCGGCGAAATTGCCGCGGACATCAGGCTGGTCGGCGAAGCGACTGGCTTTCGCCAGCAAGCGGAGCAGTTGGCGGTCCATTTTGACGAAAGAATAGAAAGCATCCGACAACAGACCGCTTCCTGTTCCCGGCGTCCGAAGCTGTACTGGGAATGGTGGCCCAACCCGATCTACACCCCGGGTCGGGAAAACTGGCTGACCGATGTGAGCGAGATTGCCGGAGCCGTCAATGTGTTCGCCGACTTTCCCGTCGCCAATGTGAAGGCGACACGGGAGATGGTGCAGGAGCGCGACCCTGACCATATTTGCGTCGTCTGGTGCGGGATCGAGCTTCGCCGCATCAAGCGGGAAACGATCACGAGCCGTCCGGAGTGGCGCGACATGACAGCGATCCGCCAGGGGCAGGTTCATCTGCTGGAGGAAGGGCTGTACTGCCGCCCGTCTCCCCGCATTCTCGACGGACTGGAACAGCTCGTCAAGCTGATTCATCCCTAGCATATTGGCCAAATGCTGCAAGCTCCAGGCTTTCCCCTCGATGTTTCCTGCTTGCCAGCCACGACCAAAAAACGTTCAAAGCCATCGCCTTGAACGTTTTTTGCTGTTTCTCTTCCCTGCCGTCGCTGCGGTTTAGTTCGCCACGTCGGCCATCGCTGCGATTCCCTTTTGGTTCAGGTTGTTGAGAAAAGCCTCTGTCAGCTTTCCTTCCCCGCGTCTAACGATATAGACATCCACTTCTTTTTTGCCCCATTGGGTGAAAACGTCTTGCTTCGTCTCAAAGTACAGGTCGATCTTGTGGCCACGAATCGCTCCGCCTTTGTCTGCCACCACCCCGTAGCCGTAGCCGGGAATGTACAGGATCGTTCCCAAGGGAAAAATGTGCAAGTCAGCGGCAATCGTCGAATAATCGTCCCTGCGAACCTTCACGCCCGAGTAAGTAATCCCGTAGGACGGATCGGAAGGAGTTTTTCCCGTCGACTCGAACCCGGCGTAATAACCGGTGGCGATGACGCGAACTTTTGGGTATTGCTCAAGAAATACGTCTGCTTTATCAATGACTTGAGTGAGTGAACTGGCCGATACTGTCCGTTTTTTGACGACCCGTTGTCCCTCTTTGATTTCCTTGATTCCGAAGGTGGAAGGGAGATTGTGGTCCCCGACCACGTTGTAGCTGTATCCGTCGCTTGCAAATGCCGTCAAGACCAGGATGAACAGCGCGAGGATACTGATGAACTTCTTCCCATTCATTTCTTGGTAAACCTCCTCTCGGTTCTAGTCATGTCCCGAAGAGGAGAAAACTATACACAAATAGTGGGTGATTACAGAAACATTCTGACAACACAAAAAAACAGACCCTCCACCAAGGCCTGTTTCTTCTCTCCTAAAACATCCGATATCCTTTTTTGCGCAGAAGTGAAATCGTCCAGCCGCTGCCTACGGTCCCTGCCATTCCACAGCCGAGAATAATGGCGTCCCAGACGCCGGGAACGATTTTTTGATAGATCAGCGCTCCAGCCACCACGCCGACTCCGATCACGACGGGCAGCCAGGTCGTTTTCAAAATCATGTTTAAAATAAATCCTATGCCAAAACCGAGTACGGTGAACAAAACGATGGAAACCAGAAATTGCAAGATGCTCATCGACCGCAAGACCTCCTGCCATCGTCTCCGGCGTTGCCTTTTGCCTTTGAAGTCGGCAAAGTCAAGGGAGGACGGGCTATTTTCGCTCTTTAGTGTAGCAAAAATGGCAGATATAGGTCAATACGAACAACCGCTGCGAGCGCAGACGAAAAGAACCGCCGGGGAACATCCCCTGACGGCTCTTGCTCTATGCAACATGTGTGGATGGCTATTGATTGGTGGATACAGCTTCTTGATGAGCGTCTTGCCCTACCCCATCACAGTTCGGGCAATTTTCCGTGCCCCCCAGGAGCAGCTGGAAATACCCCTGACCATTGCAGTACGGGCATTGTTCTTGGTCATGTCTCATGATGAGCTCCCCTTTCTCCATACATGCTCCGCCGTGAATTGCATGTATTTTCAGATTATTTTGATACATCTAACTATAGCAGAACCGAACCCTTCCTCACAACACAGTTTTTTCCGGATATCGCAGAAAAAACCGCGATGTAAGCGGAAACATCGCGGTTTAGCTATCCGATTCTCATCCATGCTTGAAGATTTTATAGGAAGTGTACTGGAAGACAGGGTCCACCTCATAGGATTTCCCTTCCATCCCCGCTTCCCGTCTGGTGTAGCCAGGTAAAATCATTTTCAAGTATGTAGAAGAAAGCGGATGATCGATCAGTTCCTGAATCGGCAAAAATCGCGCCTCCGCAATCTCGCCTTCCTGTGGACGAGGCTCGCCGCTCACGTAATCCATCCAGAAAACCACCATATTGTCGCTCACCGACTCGCGAATGACGCCCGAGCGGATACCCGCTACCTGCCGCACGACAGCTTTGATCCCCGTCTCCTCGAAAACCTCGCGCACCGCTGCCTCGTCGACCGTCTCGCCTTCCTGCACGAACCCGGCCGGAAACGACCATTGCCCTTTCAGCCCGCTGTACGTTTTTTTGACCACCAGCGCCTCTTCTCCCCGGATGACGATCCCGCAGGCTCCTAGCCACACTTTTCCTTCGCGCATGCTGCTCGCTTCCTTTCTCCCCCAAGCTTCCTGTCCCACTTTTGCTTGATACACGAAACCCCCGGCAATCGCTCGCCGGGGGTACCCGATCAGTCGTCGTCATCGTCCAAAAGCCCATTGTCAATCATGTAGCGCAGATTTTCCCGATCCCTCTCCCGACCCTTTTCCTTGAGCCGGTCGATGGCAGGCAGGATGAGAATATCTACCTCGCGCTGCACATGCCACGCCAGGTCGTGGCGCCCTTGTTCTTCCAAAAAAGCGCCTACTTCCATCAACGCGTTGTACCGCTCCATTTCGTCGCGGGTCATCAGCCCTCTGACTTGAATGCTCGCGTGACGCATCGCTTACAGCTTTACCTTTTTCAGTGCGAGGCCGACGCCGCCGATTTTGTACAGGTAGCGCAGGTCGCTTGCTTTTTTCATCATCGCTGCTGTGCTTCCAAACAGCTTTTTCGAACCGACCTGGCCGATTCCTTCTCCTCTGCCGAGAGAAGCCAATGTTCCCTGCAAATGAGGAACGAACTTTTGCGGAAGCTCTCCGCGAATGAGCGCAACGAGGTTTTCCCCGAGCGTCTCGCCTTCCTGTACGGCGATTTGCGCTGTCGGCGGATAAGGACGGCCTTCCTCGTTGAAAATGAGCGCGCAGTCCCCCACGACAAACACGTTTTCATAGCCTGGCGCCCGCAAGTATTCGTCTACCTTGACGCGGCCGCGCATGACCTCGAAGCCTGCTTTTTCCACGATGCTGTTGCCGCGAACACCTGCTGCCCAAACCACCGTTTTTGCCTTGATCTCTTCGCCGGTTGCCAAAAGCACTCCATCCGGCGTGCACTGTTTGATCGGGGTGCCGATTTTGAATTCGATGCCTTTGCGCTCCAGCACCTCTATCGCGTACTGAACCAGTTCGGGATCAAAGCCCGGCAGCGCAGAGGGCGCCGCTTCGATGCAATACACCTTGACCAGCTCAGGGTCCACATCAAACTCCTGGCACAGCTCTGGCAGGCGATCGCCCAGCTCTCCGCAAAATTCGATTCCCGTAAAGCCCGCGCCCCCGACCACAATCGTCAGATAATCGGTGCGATGCGGCTCGTTTTTATATTTGGAAAACATGTATTCGATATGCTCGCGAATATGGCGCACGGCGTTGATGCTCCGAATGCTGAAGGCATGCTCTTTCAGTCCTTCGATGCCAAACGTCTCCGGCTCGCTGCCGAGACCGATCACGAGGTAGTCGTACGTCAGCACGTCGCCGTTTTCCAGCGTGACGCTCTGTTCCTCCGGCTGGATCGACTGGACCGTGCCTTTGACAAACTGCACTTTGTCCTGGTTCAGGAGCCGTTCCAGCTCGACTCTGGCGTGATCGGCCGAAGCGGTGCCCGCAGCCGGCTCATGCAGCCAGGTCGTGATGTAATGATAGTTGTGCTTGTTGACCAGCGTAATGTCCGCTTCGTTGTAGTTCAGCTTCTTTTGCAGCTTCAGCGTGGTAAGCAAGCCGCCGTATCCTGCTCCAAGAATGAGGATTTTGGGTGTACTCATCGGTATCCCTTCCATTCTTTGTTAGTGGTAACCAGTGGAAGTTTGTGCGAAATTTCACGTAGGCTGTTACTTAGTAAGATGCCCAAACGAATAAAAAAGGACGTATCCAAATGATTGCCTGTTATGTCCAATGCTCCAACCTGTGAAAAATTGCACAAACATAAAAACAACAAATGTGACAATTTCTTTACATTCACCCTCATCATATCGGGTGCCACCGTGATTTGCAAGGGTTTTTTGCCCAGGAAAGCGTTTTTTCCCTGCTTTTTTTTCGTTCATTTATTGGGGTATAATGGGTGAGGAGTTCGTTTTTCGAATATTCGGAGGTGCTTTCGATTGAATTTTCTGCAAAAGGACGAGCAAATCTACGACATTACGATCATTGGCGGAGGGCCTGCCGGTTTGTTCACTGCTTTTTACGGCGGCATGCGTCAGGCAAGTGTGAAAATAATTGAGAGCATGCCCCAGCTTGGCGGGCAATTATCCGCTCTCTATCCGGAGAAATACATTTACGATGTAGCCGGGTTTCCGAAGGTGTTGGCCCAAGATTTAATCAACAATCTGAAGGAGCAGATCTCGCGTTTTCAGCAAACCATTTGCCTGGAAGAAAAGGTGGAGAACGTCGAGAAAAGAGCGGACCATGTGTTCGAAATCACTACGGACAAAGGCGTACACTACTCCAAGTCTGTCATCATCACAGCCGGCGTGGGCGCGTTTGAACCCCGCAGACTGGAACATCCGGATGCCGTCAAATTTGAGAAATCCAATCTGCACTACTTTGTCACCGACCTGAACTCCTTCAAAGGACAGCGCGTCGCTGTCGTTGGCGGCGGCGATTCCGCCCTCGACTGGTCGTTGATGCTCGAACCGATCGCCAAAGAAGTCCACCTCATCCACCGCCGAGACAAGTTCCGTGCCCACGAGCACAGTGTCGAGATGCTCATGTCGTCCAAAGTCAACGTCACTACGCCTTATGAAATATCCGCTCTTCACGGCGATGAGCGAATCGAACGGCTTACCCTCACGAACTGCACCACGAAAGAAGAACGCGACCTGGAAGTCGATGCCGTCATCGTCAACTTCGGCTTCATCTCCTCCCTTGGCCCGATCAAAAACTGGGGGCTGGAGCTGGAAAAAGGCGCGATTGTCGTCAACTCGCGCATGGAATCGAACATTCCCGGCATTTTCGCTGCTGGCGACATCGCCACTTATCCGGGCAAAGTCAAGCTGATTGCCGTCGGCTTCGGCGAGGCTCCCACCGCCGTCAACAACGCGGTAGCCTACTTCAACCCGGACGCGAAATTGCAGCCGGGGCATTCCTCCAGCATGGACAACTTCAAGTCTTGACTTCCCGTCTCGATGAATCGATCCATTCCTTGTGCCGCCTCGCTTGTGCGGTGCAAGGATTTTTTTGCGTGACGGCGGGCGTTTCGCGGGGGCGCATAGCTGTCCGCATTCTGACACACAGTAAAAAAAGCAAAGCGATACGCATGCCGCTTCTGTTCTGGAGGAACAAACATGGACCATCTTTGTCCGGTTTGCAATGGATTGACTTCTCTCTCGCACGCCTGCCAGCGCTGTGGCACGCCGCTTGCGGATGCCGGTCGCCTGTACGACTACTACGGCGATTACAGCCCGTATCGGGACATCAATGACGCCAAGCTGGACAACGGCTATCCCGACCACCGCAATCACCAATGCCTGCACACAGCCTGGTGCAGCACCTGCCAGACCGAACAGACCGTAGCGGTGCAGGAATGTACGCCCGCCATGCTTTTTCGCGAGGGAACCTGAAATGTTCTTCGTCGCAACCGCGGAAACACGCAGAAAAACGGAAAAGGCGTGCTTGAATCCGTTTCGATCGGGTTCGCACGCCTTTTTCTTGTTCCCGCGCTTATTTCTTGCTTTGCGCCAGCTTCTGGGCCAACACCGTATTTTTCGCTTTCATTTGTTCCAGCATTTGCGGCAACGCCTGTTTGATTTTCGCCGCATCTCCCGATTCAATCGCCGCATGGAAGGCTTCCTGCGTCATCCGCATTTTGTCCATACGGGCTTTCCGGGCATCGCGATCGTCCTTCGTGCCTGGCATCCCCATGTTTTTCTCTTTCCACTGGGCTAACTGCTGCTCCATTTGCTGGCTGGAGATTTCGCCTTTTTTCACCTGCTCGTTCAGCTTGCTGACGAGCTGCCTGCGCTCCTCCCGCTTCGCTTTCCATTTCGGGTCTTCGCGAAGGGCGGCAAATTCGCTCATTAACCGCTCGCGTTCCTTGAACACTTCTTGCCACTGCGCCACGCTGTCCGGTGTGTATTTTTCCGCTAACAGCAGCATGTACATCTTTTGATGAACGCTGCCATGCATCCCGTGCCGGAAATGTTTGTGCTCCTTTTCATGCTCGCCATGGCTGTGCGCTGTTTGGTGGACTGGCGTCATTTTCGCATCGGCCAGACTCGCTTCCGCCGCCTGCGCGAAGCTCGGCAGGGCCAGTCCGATTGCGAGTGTCGTCATCACCATGCTGTTTTTCCACTTGTTCATGTTGCTCTCTCCTTTTCGCTCATCCGTGGTTGCGCCTTGTTTTGGCATTGCCCTCCAGGGGATCATTGGGTGTTTGCCGGGCTAGTCATCAGTTTTTCCATCATTTGTGGCAGAGTTGTCGTGGAATGATAGAAAAAATGTGGAATTCTTGCGGTCAGTTTTTCTAAAGGGGCCGTAGCCCTGCCTGATTCAAGCCAAACAGCTTCACCAGCCCCATCTGCTCCAGATCCTCTCTCGTCTTTGGCGTACCGTGCTGGTAAATCAGCCGATAAATTTCCCGCAAGTTGTCATCGTACTCGTCATTGTCCCGATCCGGCATATCCGACCAGAGCGTATGACCGTGCATCCACATCATGAAGTCGCCGTGTACACAGTTGTTGAACAGATCGCGCATCATCCCGACCTCCACATCCGTTGCCTCGATTTCAAAATCATAGGTGGAGGCGCCTTTTTCATCGCGAATCTCGGCAACCGTCGTCCCGGCTTGCAGCGTCACGTAATATTTGTTTTTTTCCAAGGTGTCATCTCCATTCGCGAAAAAAAACGACTTGAAAACTTTTCCTTCTTACCTTGTGCAAAAAACGGCGAAAACATGTGCTGCCCCCCTGTCTCCGCCGAAAAAATTAAAAACACCCTGACCCGCAAAAAGCAAGCCAGCGTGTTTGGTTCCGTATTTACTTGACGACCAGTGTAGCAAACATTTTGGCGTGATCCGGCCCGCAAATCACATTGCAGAAAATTTTATATTCGCCAGGCTGATCGATTTTCAACGTCTTGCTGCCGTCTTTTTGAATATCGACATCCAGACCTTCGATTCCGATTCCGTGATAGCCTTCGGTCGACTTGAAGGTAAGGGTAAACTCTTCGCCTGCTTTGACTTCATAGGTGTCCTGGTTAAACTTCCAGTTGCTCGCTTCGATGTTGATCGAGGTGCCAGTAGTCGCTGCCGCTGGAGTCTCTGTAGCCGTATTTGCCGCCTGCTCTTTTTCGCCGCCGCATGCTGTCACAAGCATCGCCGAGAAGGCAACGGCCGAAACCAGCAGAGTCCACTTCTTGTTCACAATGACCCCTTCTTTCTCTTTGATTCTACACTTCCATCTTACTGGAAAGCAGCTGCCCAAAATCTGGGAATCTGTGGCTGAATCGTGACGAATTTGCTACCAATTGTTGAACACTCAAACAGTTTGGCCGTCTGTATTCGCTGCCCAGCCGATGTGCACCGGAAACGACAGCGTCTTTTCCAGATAGGTGAGCAAAAGACAATGAGTGAGGTTGTCCGTTAAGAGCTTCAAGTCTTTGAACGAGCTGATGATTTCGAAGCTCGACGCGGATTTCTGGATGATGAACGGCACTTTTTACTCGGTGCTGAACTCCAGCAGCGATTTGTGCAATTGCTGCCTTGCCCGATACTTCGATAGGTTGAACGACTGCCAGCTCGCCTCTGCCTGCAATTCCTCCCGCATGTTTTCCAAATAATACGCGACGTCCTCGCGCAGCGATTCGTCCGCCTTCAGTTCCAGCAAATACGGAACCACATCGTACGACAGCCTGCCCAAATATTCGACGCCGATACTTCTCGTGGCATAGTAGCGCTCCATGTTGTTTTTGGCGATGATGACGTCCATGTTGATGTAGTTGAGCAGCACGTAGCTCGCGAGCGACACCACCGCATAATACTTGATGAGCGAAAACGTATGCCGCCAAATTTTGCACAAGGCGATCGCGAACAAGATCAGCAAAAAGATCATGAAGATGTGCGCGAGCAGACGGCTATGCGTGTAACCGTACGCCTCCTCATACAGCGACAGCCGAAAATAGGCGGAAAAGAGCATGAAGCTCGTGCATACCGTCAACACAGTGAGCAGTACCTGCACGACCCGGTACAGCAGCCGCTTGGCCCGCGAAACCAGGTGCATGGTGCAGAGCAGGATCAAAAAATTAATCATCGTTACCGTCACCAGCTCATTGAAGCCGTTTTTGGCGTACTCGGCATAGGTCAGGCCGTCCGGGAGCGCCGCTTTGGCTCCGCTGAACAAATACGAAATCTGGACATATGTAAACGCGGCATACCCCAAATCAATCATCGCCAGAACCGTCACCAAAATCACGCCGTCCCAGACCAGCTTGCCCTCTTTTGGCGGCAGCGGAATTTCTACAGCTTCCTCCCTTTTGCCAAAAAGCGAGTACAGATAGCCGAAAACGAGCAGCGTCACAAGCCCGATCAAAAACAGGCGAAAGGCGCCTTCTACCGCATCCAGGTCAATCATCCTGTTCGGAATTTCGTGCAAAAAATGCCCAAACACCTGATCTGCTTGCGACAACAGCGTCAGCACGACGAGCAAAATCGGCAGCGAGATTCCTACCCCGATCATCACTCTTTTCAGCACGCCGTACTTCTCCTGATTCATCCGCGCCTTGAGCCATTCTCTCGTCAAGGCAAAGGGCAGGCGCGTATGCTTGAGCGTGAAGTAAAACAGTGTTTCCAAAAGCTCGCCCACAAAGCCAAGCTCGTACCACTTCGACTTGTGCCGCCCCGTGAGTAGCATCGTCTGGAGCACGAACAAAACCGGCACGAGAACAAAGTTGAACAATTGAAAATATTCGTTGGAAAACAGGGCGAAGGACAGCGCCAGCAGGACGATCGGCACCGTCAGCAGCCACCCGTACACATGCTTTCGCGAAAAGCTCAGTTGCCCGTGCCGCCTGGCCTGCCAGCCGTACAGCGCATACATCGCGATGGCAAACAGCAAATACGAGATACCAAACTCCTTGCCGTAAAACAAAAGATCCCCCAAACAGCCGATTGCGAACGCCCCCAGCAGCAACCACTGCAACGCTTTTTGCTCTTGTGACCATTCCGCCACGCAATTCACTCCTCACGATACGATATTTGCTCCTTGGATAAAAAACGAGTCCGCAGCTTTCCGTTGCGCGGCTGCCTTTGGTTAGTACGCACAGGCTTGGCTTTTGTTACAAATTGCTGGAAAAGCTAGCGCCCTTCCTTTTGCTTGTCCCGTTGCGAAACGCTGGCCTTTTTTTGCCTCCATCCAAAAAGCCCGACACCAGCCAAGGTGTCAGGCTTTCTCGCAACTCCGATCTCATCCTGCCGCTAGTCGAGCTAGTTCAGCTTTTCCGCAATCGCCAGCAATTCCTCTTTTGCAATCGCCTGGTTCTTCGTGCTCACTTCAAACAGCAGCTTACTGTTGTCGCTGTAAAACTTCACGGTGCGCATATCCGTGCCATCCGGAAGCCTGCTTGCGACATACAGCGCTTCTTTTTTCTGTACGCTCACTTTTTCCACGGTTTCATCCGGTCCCGCTTCCTCCGTGATGTACTGCATCCGGTCGAAGTTCGTAATGACGACCGTGACCTTGCCTTTCGTTCCGTTGTACTCGGTCGCGACGGAATCAATGCGCGGCTCGGGGGAGACTTTGCGAACCACGAAGTCTTTTTTGCCCTGCTCTGCTTCCTTGTACATGTCTTCGAACAATTCCGGCTGGCGATGGTTGAACGAATAATTGACCACTCCGGTTGCAAACCGGTACCCGCCCGCGAGGCTCTCCGGGAAGGCATAGAAGCTTCCGGTTTCTTGTTGCAGGGCAGACGTCGTCTCATGAATCACGGGAATGCGTGTAAAAAATACTCGTTTGTCCGGGTTGTCTGGCCCTGGTATGTAGATCGCCGCACTCTCTCCCGGTTTGAGCGTATCGCGCGCCTGATCGAATTTGGATTTTTTCTTTTCGTTGACTTCCGTTTTGTTCTCTGTTTGCTCCACCTTCACGACGACTTCGCCCTGCTCGTTTTTCAGATCGTACACTTTCATCGCCGCATAAGCGGATGTCACCCCAAAGACGAGAATAACTGCCACAATCAATCCGATTCTTTTTTTCATAGGAACCTCCCGCGTTTTTTGGTTACGTTCTTTGATTTTTTGAAGGACCCGATTTTTGACATCGAAATCATCGTCTGCTACTGCCACCAGTTGCTGCTTCCACTCACCTTGTTGCTGAGATCGTGTCATGACTATCACCGCCTTCACTTACGAGCATGTAGGATTTGCACTTTTTCACAATTCGCTCATACTGCTTTCGCAGCGTGGCAGGCTTTGTATCGAACAAAGCGGCCAGCTCGTCGTAGCTGTATTCCTCGACGACGCGCAAAATCAGCAGGTTGCGCTCACTCGCTGACAGCTTGGATACCGCCATGTGAAGAGGGGTGCTCACATACTCGGTGTCTTCGACTTTCTTCTCGCCCTCATGCTTGCTGAACGTCTGCATCCCGGCGCGCAGCAAAGTGAGGATACGCCCGCGTTTCGCCCGGTTTAACACGTTGACGCAATGATGGTAGGCGATCTTGTACAGCCAGGCGGAAAAAGAGACGGTCTGCCAATAGCTGTCCAATTGCTCGTACGCTTTCAGGAAAACTTCCTGGACGGCATCCTCCGCTTCCTGGCGATGTCCCAGCATGTGGTAGCAGTAGACGAAAAGCTGCCTTTGCATCGCGTCGATGATGATGCCAAACCGGTCAATATCCCCGGCTCTTACCTCCTTTACTACTTGCTCGATCTCGTTACGATCCAACCCTCTCACCTCCAATTGACACATATAACAAACAAAGCGGTCATTTTGTGACAGGAAACCAAAAAAACCTCCCTGACCTGTGAAGTGCACCCCTTAAAGTAGACATTGGAAAAACCCTTGTGGTTATCCGATGAAAATTTTAGGGGGTGTATTTT
>NZ_JBQCKK010000019.1:0-63876 GCF_051967035.1 Brevibacillus sp. SAFN-007a
GCCAGCGTTCGTCCTGAGCCAGGATCAAACTCTCCAATAAAGTTTGTTGCTGGTTCAAGCTGGCAAATCATGTAAAAATGATAGACTCATCAACGCTTTCGCTGTTCAGTTTTCAAGGAGCAAGTGCTTGTTGCTGTCCACCGAGCATTCATCGTTTTTCGTGATGGTGTCTCAAGGACAAGAACTAATCTATCATGTCATGCATAGGAGAGTCAATAGGTTTTTTGAAAAAGATTTCAGGTGAAATGCTCTTCCCCCAGTTTTCTGCGTCTCACGTACTTGGAAAGCTCATTCGGAGAGGCTATTCTGGCATACATACGGAACATAATGGAGTAGCGTTCCTCCATAGCGCGCTTCACCAAATAATCGATTCGTTTATCGCTAAAGTCGAGCAGCATTTCTTCGAGCTCCCGTTTCAACAAGTATTCTAGTTCTTGCACTTCTTTGGCATTAAACAAAAACCCTAACAACGATATCGCCTCCGCCTTACGAGTCTCACCTCTATCCTTTCCATCACCATTGAACCCTATTCAGCAGAAAAGCCCCCCAACAGGAGGGCTTCCATTTATTGTAAACTCCAAATTATTTCAGCAAATTCACTTGCTGCATTTGTTCCCCTACTACTGCTTTGAGAATGAGGGGGGTAATCGTACTCTCTACGATCGCTGCAATCAGAAGGAGACCGATAACGGTCAGCACAGCAGCTGGAAATTGCCTGAGGGTACCCTGCCAGTCATTTTTTACGCGCTCCAGATTGTGTGGCACAAACAGCAGCCCGACAGATCGAAGGCTAAGCAGCCCAAGGCGTATGCCGATACCCGCAGCAAACAGGACAGCTGGCAATTCAAAAATCCCATGCGGCAAAATTCCTGCGCTGAAAATCAGCCACGGACTAATCCCGCTTGCACCGTATGTCGACATGATGAACCCGAGCAACACCCCATTCGTCAGCATGCCAATTATGGGAAAAAACGCAAAGAACAGCCCGAGAGCCATCATCATCAAAGAGCTGAGCACATTGTTGGAAAAAATCATCCAAAATGTAGCAAACACCCCTCCCCCGCTCTCTTTGATCCGCTCCACAATTTCTTTCACCTGCCCCATCAAGCTCTGCGCCATGGATTCCACGCCGGGTACCTGCAAATAGCCAAGGAGACCGCCTCCGAAAAAAAGGAGACAAGCTGTCAAAAAAAATCGTTTGTTATCCAACCATAGACGTTGCAGTCTTCTGTTCATGAGCCACGCTCCTTTACTGCCTCTTCCTTTCACTATATGCATTGTAGCTCAACAATAGCCAATAGGCCAAAGAATATCCTTGTCTTCCCTGCATAAACTGTTATCGGACAAAGGAGGTGCCTATCCATGAAATTCATGTATGTCGTGAGTGCCAACCGCTTGAAGCAAATCCTCATTATCGCAGTAGCTATTCTGCTAACGGCCGGTATTGGCTATGCGGAACGCGATACGATCTCGGCTTTTTCCAGCAGCGGCAGCAAGCAGGGTCCCCAGGCCATTTACAAGGTAGACACCAAGGAGAAAAAAATCGCTCTCACCTTTGACATCAGCTGGGGAGAAACCCGCGCACTCCCTATCCTCGATGTTTTGAAAGAAAAAAATGTGAGCAAAGCAACCTTCTTCCTGTCCGCTCCCTGGAGCCAGCGACATCCGGAAATTGTAAAAAGGATCAAGGAGACTGGACTGGAAATCGGGTCGCATGGCCATAAGCATGACAATTACAGCAAGTACACAGATGAAGAAATTCGCAGTCAGATCGCAAAAGCAGATACGATCCTGACAGAGATGACTGGAAAAAAACCGAACCTGATTCGCATGCCAAACGGCGATTTTGACAAGCGCGTGCTGGAAATCGCCAATCGCATGGGCTATACGGTCATCCAGTGGGACACAGACTCCAGAGACTGGATCGAGCCGAAAAAAGATGTCATTGTCAAAAATGTCCTGTCCAAAGCCCATCCCGGCGACATCATCCTGATGCATGCAAGTGATTCCGCCAAGGAGACGCACCTTGCCCTTCCCGTCATTATCGATCAGCTGCGCAAGCAAGGATACGAATTTGTCACTGTATCCGAGCTGATCGCCGGCACCAGTATCCAGAGCAAAGAAGTCCATTAAACACAAAGAAGAACGCACACAAAAAAGCTGACCCGACAAAGGTCAGCTTTCTCTTTTTACCAGGCGATGCAAATGCATCACTTGCCACACGTTGCAAAACAGTAAGGGAACGAGCATGGACAAGGTCGCATGCACGTTGTCTTCCTTCAGGGCGGGAATCCATTCCACTGCCGTTACCACAAACATGAAAAACATCGTAGGAACCCACGCCGTCTTGTTCGTCAGCTTAACTTTTCCGTAAGCGGTAACCAAAGCGACAATCAATAGCAAAACCGGTTCGATAAAGTATGGCCCGATTCCTTTTCCTTCGCCAAGCGACGTGTAGCGGAGGTAAATCATATCGAAAAACACAAACAGGATGAAAAAAACCTGAATGCTCTTCCACAGGGAAGGGGTCCTGAAAATCGTTTTGGCAAAGTAATGAATCGTCATATACGCAAAAAAACCCATCTGGGCCACAATGCTAATGGTCATCCCATACAAAAGATACATCAGCGTGCCGACAAAAAAGTTGCCCGCGCTGCCTTCCAAGAGCTTATCCAAATCAAAAATAAAGGCGACCAGGACGCCTCCCAGTCCACCCAAGAGCAACGTGGTGACAAAGAGCCAGCCATACTTTCGCAAACTCACCAAACATTCCCTCCATTCCACATCGAATATGATTGTACCAATGGATACAAGAAAATACTAGCGTAAGAACAAAACAAAATGCGCACGTTACTGTTAGGCAGAGAAAAAAAGGAGGTGTCCATCCCATGAGAAGAAAGGCATTGTCTTTTTGGCTCTCCGCAATTGTCTGTCTGGTACTATCCAGTTGCTCAGGCGGCGGGCAAGCGCAAGGTTCGTCTCAGCCTGATTATAAAAGCGTCAAAGACATGGTGCTGGACATATTGCAGACTGACGAAGCGAAGCAATCGGTTGGCAAGATGATGAAGGACGAGAAGTTCAAGCAAAACCTGATGATTGACGAGTCCACTGTTCGCACCACATTGATACAAAGCATGACGAATCCGAACAGCCCCCACATCAAAGAGGCCTTCAAAGACCCGAAATTCGCCAGCACATTGGCCAAGTCGATGAAGGACGAACAAAAAACGCTGATGAAGGATTTGATGAAAGACCCCGAGTACCAAAAACAGCTCATCAGCGTAATGAAGGACCCCGAGTTTGAAAAAAATCTCATGGATTTGATGAAAAGCGCCGCTTACCGTCAGCAAACCATGCAGATCATGAAGGAATCCTTGCAAAGCCCTTTGTTCCAAGCAGAGCTGATGCAAATCATGACCAAGGTCTCGGAAGACCTGACAAAGCCAAAAGAACTGAAGCCAAAGAAAAAAGGCAAAGGCGGCAGCGGGGAGAGCGGAGACTCCAGCGGCGATTCCTCTTCCTAAGAAAAAAAGGTGAGCTCTCATTCAGAGCCCACCTTTTTGGTATCTGCCTACTTCCGGTCACATTTTTCGATAATGCGAAGCGCCATGTCCCGATACAGCTGGCCGATGGCAGAGCTTTCCCGATAAACGGAAGGAGAATAGTCCGGCTCAGATGGATGGTTGTCAGGCTGTCCCAATGGAATTTGTCCCAACAGCTCGGTCGCCAGCGTCTCTGCCAGCTTCCCTCCGCCTCCGCGGCCGAAAACGTACTCTTTGGAGCCGTCCTTTGCTTCGTACCAGGCCATGTTTTCCACGACACCGAGAATCTCGTGTCCCGTCCGTTTGGCCATCGCCCCTGCGCGTGCCGCTACAAAAGCTGCGGTAGGATGGGGCGTCGTCACGACAATCTCCCGGCTTTGGGGAATCATCGTATGCACGTCCAGTGCCATGTCTCCCGTTCCTGGGGGCAAGTCGAGCAGCATATAGTCCAGCTCTTCTCCCCAATGCACTTCCGTAAAGAAATTGCGAAGCATTTTCCCGAGCATCGGACCGCGCCAAATAATCGGCGAATTGTCCTCGACGAAGAAGCCCATGGACATGACCTTCACCTTTTGCTTTTCTACAGGGAGAATCGTTTCGCCAATCACGGTAGGACGCTGATCGATGTTCATCATGTCCGGCACGCTGAAGCCGTAGATGTCGGCGTCGATAATTCCCACCTTTTTCCCCAGTCTGGCCAGAGCGACGGCCAGATTGACGGTGACGGTCGACTTGCCTACGCCGCCTTTCCCCGACGTAATGGCAATAAACGTCGTGTTCGAATCCTTGGCCAAAATCGGATTGAGCAAAGGAGCTTGTCCCGGCGTCATGTTGTGCGTTTGTCCGCCCTGGGTCTTGCGGAGCTGAGCGCTGAGAGCCGCTCGCTCCTCATCTGTCATCGAGCCGAACTGCACCCGCACTTCCTCCGCTCCAAGCGCTTTGACAGCCCCTATGACGTCGTCTTCGATCTTGGCCTTGAGCGGACAGCCTGAGATCGTCAGAACGACTGTCAGGCTTACTGTAGCGCCCTCCACACGGATATCCCGGATCATGTTTAACTCGACCAGGCTGCGGTTGATTTCAGGGTCCTTTACATCGCGCAGCGCTTCCAGAATGTGTTCTCTGGTCAACATGGTTGTTCACCTCATCTATATCGTCTTGGCAATCATTTCTCCATACGGTTCTATCACAAGATGGTTTGCGCGTTCATTATAGCATATTCGGACGGGCGGGACACAGCCACCGCCCGCTCAAGGTGTAATCGGCGCCTTTTCTCCGGAATACTGCCGCAAAATCCCTTGGTAGATGGCATTGGCCATCGCTTTTTGGTACTCCGGACTTTGCAGCCGCTTCGCTTCCTCCGTGTTGCTGACAAATCCGACCTCGACCAAGACAGCCGGGCAGTTTACCTCGCGAATCAAAAACACGTTGTTGGTCTTGCTCGGCACCCGATCAGTATTGCCCAGCACCCGTTTGATCTCATCCTGGATCAGGTAGGATACTTCCGCGCTTTTTTTAAACGCAGGCGAGTAAAACGTTTGCGCTCCCGACCATTTGGGAGACGGTATGGAATTGACGTGAATGCTGACCAAAAAATCGGGAGAGCTGTCGTTCACCAGCTTCACCCGGTTGCGAATGTCTTCTGCCTTTCTTCTCTTGGCCAGATCAGCCTCCGGCGAAGCCAAATCCTTGTCTTCCTCTCGCGTCATGATGACAAACGCGCCTGACTGCTGGAGGAAATCGCGCAAATACATGCTGATGGCCAACGTCACCTCTTTTTCCACCACATCGCCCGAACCGGATATCGCGCCACCGTCTTTGCCCCCGTGTCCCGGATCGATGGCAATGACGGTTCCTGTCAGCGGCAGCGACCATGTCGTCCACGACGAGCGATCCGGTGATTCGTAGGTGAACAACACCACCAGTAAAGCGAAAGCCAGTATCCAGCCTACCCCTTTTCGTGTCACGGCGTATCGTCCCCTTTGTCCCATTCTCGTTCCATCATATGGACAAACAGGGACGAATATTCCACAGATAAGCCGGATCGGCTCGGAACTGCTACGTGCAGCGGTCCGTGCTTTTTGCAGCGTTATTTCTACTAGCGCAAAAAGGCCCCCGAACCGTAAAGTTCGAGAGCCTTGGCAAACGTACATATTAGCGTTTGGAGAATTGAGGCGCGCGACGAGCTGCTTTCAAGCCGTATTTTTTACGTTCTTTCATGCGAGGGTCGCGAGTCAGGAAGCCAGCGCGTTTCAGAGCGCCGCGCAGTTCTGGGTCTGCTTTCAGCAGAGCGCGAGCCACGCCGTGACGGATTGCACCAGCTTGACCGGTTGTTCCGCCGCCGTTTACGTTAACCAGCACATCGTAACGACCGAGAGTTTCAGTCAGAACGAGTGGTTGTTTTACGATCAATTTCAGTGTTTCCAAACCAAAGTAAGTATCCATATCACGTTTGTTGATTACAATGCGACCTTCACCTGGAACCAGGCGAACACGTGCTACGGAGTGCTTACGACGACCTGTACCGTAGTATTGTACTTGTGCCACGTATATTTCCTCCCTTTACCTTAACCGCGAATTTGCCAAACTTCTGGTTTTTGTGCTGCATGAGGATGCTCAGCGCCAGCGTATACTTTCAGCTTCGTGAACATTTGACGTCCCAAGCTGTTTTTCGGCAGCATGCCTTTTACAGCCAGTTCGAACATACGAGCTGGTTTCTTGTTCAGCATGTCGCCAGCTGTAGTCTTTTTCAGACCGCCTGGATACAGGGAGTGAGTGTAATAGATTTTGTCTTGCAGCTTGTTACCAGACAGTTTCACTTTATCAGCATTGATGACGATTACGAAATCGCCGGTATCAACGTGTGGGGTGAATTCAGGTTTCAGTTTGCCGCGCAGGATAGAAGCTACTTCGCTTGCCAGACGACCCAGCGTTTGGCCTTCTGCGTCAACGATGTACCATTTGCGCTCAACTTCGAGCGGTTTCGCCATATATGTGGTACGCATTTTTGTCCCTCCTAAATATCTTGCCATAACATGTCCATCTACTTATAACCAAAAAAGCAGAAACTTGCAATGGAAGATCATTGCTCGTAACGGGTGAGCAACTCTTCCAGGTGTTCCATATTTACGATCTTGTCTTTCAATCCCGGGGCTAGAGTGGGGCTAGGCGGGGTTAAAATACCAAGGAATATCGTACTACATTGCCGTCTCGTAGTCAAGTGTCTCCACTGGGTCTAATCATTGGAAATCCAGCTGCTAATAGACGACTTCCCACATCGTCAAACCTTTGGCTGGCGCTGTCTTCCCTGCCATCTCCCGATCTCGTGCCGCAAGGATCTGTTTCAGCTCATCGGGATGACGTTTGCCTTGCCCGACCTCTACCAAGGTACCTACGATAATGCGCACCATGTTGTACAAAAAGCCGTTGCCCCGGCACGTTACCCATACTTCACCGCCGGAGCGCTCCACAGTCAGGCTGTACAGCGTTCGCACCTTGTCCTCGACAAATGTTTTCGCTGAGCAAAAGGACGTAAAATCGTGCTCTCCGACCAAATGTCGGGCCGCCTGCTGCATCGCCTCCACGTCCAGCGGAAAGCGGATGTGGTCGGCATAGCGATGGCGAAATACATCTGCGACAGGATTGTTGTCGATGCAATAGCGATACTCCTTCACCTTCACGTCAAACCGGGCGTGAAAGGACTCTGACACCTCTTCTACGGATCGGATCACGATCGAATCGGGCAACTGATTATTCAGCACAAACCGCCATTTGTCCAGAGGAATATGGCTGTTGGTATCAAAATGAATCACCTGTCCGCGCGCGTGCACGCCGGCATCGGTACGACCCGAACCATGGATTTGGATTTCCTCTCCCGTGATTCGCTTCAAAGCGGCTTCGATCTCCCCCTGCACCGTTACCTGGTCGGGCTGAACCTGAAAACCGCTAAAGTCTGTTCCGTCGTATCCCAAAACACAGCGCAACCGTTTCATGTGCGCCACCATCCAATCATCATCGCCAGCAAAATCCCGGCACCGGCCATGCCGACATCCCGCCAGGTAAACGCCAGCTTGTGCAGTCTGGTTCGCCCGACTCCACCGCGATACCCGCGCGCTTCCATCGCTAAGGCAAGATCCTCTGCCCGGCGAAACGCACTGACGAACAGCGGGATGGCAATCGGAATCAGGCTCTGCGCTCGCTTCACGAGACTTCCGCTCGTAAAATTGGCTCCTCTGGCCGTCTGCGCCTTGATAATTTTATCCGTCTCTTCCATCAGGGTCGGAATGAAACGGATCGCAATCGACATCATCAGGGCAATATCGTGCACGGGAACACCGAACCGGGCAAATGGCCCAAGCAGACGCTCCAGTCCTTCCGTCAAATCGATCGGCGAAGTCGTCAGCGTCAGCAAGGAGCTAATCACCACCAGCAGTCCCAAGCGCAAGGAAATGAAAATCGCTTGCTGCACGCCGCGTTCCTCGACGGTAAACCAGCCCCATTGGAAGTACACCGCGCCGCCTTTCGTCAGAAAGATATGGAGCACGATGGTAAAGACGATCAAAATCCAGACCGGCTTCAAGCTTTTCAGGAGATAGCCAAGCGACAGCCTGGAGAGCAGCCCGGCATACAAGGTAAAGCCGACCAACACGCCATACGTAAGCGCATTGTTGGCCAGAAAGACGAGCGTGGCA
Organism: Brevibacillus sp. SAFN-007a; assembly: GCF_051967035.1. Lineage (NCBI taxonomy): Bacteria > Bacillati > Bacillota > Bacilli > Caryophanales > Paenibacillaceae > Brevibacillus > Brevibacillus sp. SAFN-007a. Next base: position 8,234 of record NZ_JBQCKK010000019.1, read on the forward strand.
AAAAGAATGATAAAGAGCAGTTTGCTTCGCGGATCGGCGCGATGTAAAAAGGAATGCCCAGGTACGTATTGACCAATGGCAATATTTTGCAGCATGCCTAGCCCCCCTTCGGTACGGACAGTCGTTCCAGCAGATGGGCAATCAACTCTTCCTCCCGATAAACGGAGTTCGGCAGACTGTCTTTGTCCGGCAGCAACTGATTCAGCCGCGACACAAAGGCGACTGTCTCCGGCACATCCAAAGCGAGCTCGCGGAGGCGCTCTGCCTGCATGAAGACTTCATCCGGCCTGCCCTGCAAGGCTACGGTGCCCTGGGCCAGCACCAGCAAGTAGTCTGCGTACCGCGCGGCTTCCTCCATGCTGTGAGTGACCAGCAGCGTCGTCAGCTTTTGCTCCTGATGAATGCGGTAGATCGCTTCCAGAATCGCCTGACGCCCCATCGGGTCCAGTCCTGCCGTCGGCTCGTCCAATACAAGCACTTTGGGCTGCATGGCCAGGACTCCCGCCAGTGCGACACGGCGCATTTGCCCGCCACTCAGGTGAAAAGGCGAACGATCCTTGATTGTTTCGTAATCCAGTCCTACAATTTCAAGCGCTTCTCTCACGCGGGCTTCTACCATCGCTTCCGGCAAGTCAAAGTTGGAAGGTCCGAAGGCCACATCCTTTGCTACCGTTTCCTCAAACAGTTGATGCTCCGGATATTGGAAAACAAGTCCGATATTCCGTCTTTGCGCGTGAGGCAACCGCTGCTTCGAGGTGATAACCGTGTCTCCCAAGGTAATGGTTCCCGCACTCGGCAAAAGCAAGCCGTTCAAATGCTGAATCAGCGTAGACTTGCCAGACCCTGTCTGTCCGATAATCCCGACAAACGAACCGGATGGAATCGTAAACGAAATATCGTGCAAGGCTACGCGTTCAAACGGTGTTCCTTGTGCGTAGATATGGCTTACCTGGTCAAAAGTAATCTGCATACGTGCTCCACCAGCTCCTCTTGGTGCAGTACAAACGGTAGATCAATCCCTTTGGAAGCCAACATGTGTCGGAGGCGGACAGCAAAGGGAACGTCCAATCCTACCCCTTTCAAACGTTCGACCTGGTTGAACACGTCACCAGGCGGCCCTTCCATCAGAACTTCCCCGGCATTCATCACAACGACCTTGTCCGAATAGACCGCTTCTTCGGGAAAATGGGTAATATTAATGATAGTAATCCCTTCGTCGCGATTCAGCCGTCTGACCAGCTGCATCACTTCCTGTCTGCCTTGGGGGTCCAGCATAGCTGTTGCCTCATCCAGAATGATGACGGATGGCCGCATCGCCATAATGCCTGCGATTGCCACGCGCTGCTTTTGTCCCCCCGACAGCCGATGCGGCTGCGCCAGCAAATACGACTCCATCCCGACCGAAGCCAATGCCTCATCAATACGCTGTCGCATCTTTTCAGGAGCGACGCCCATGTTTTCCAGCCCAAAGGCCACATCATCTTCCACCGTAGCCCCGACAATCTGATTATCAGGGTTTTGAAAGACCATGCCCACGTGGCGACGTATTTCCCAAATCATTTCCTCTCGGGACGTATCCATTCCACAGACGAAAATTTTGCCGCCCTCAGGCAGCAGCAAGGCGTTCATCAGCTTCGTCATCGTAGACTTGCCCGAACCGTTATGACCCAATACAGACACAAAGGAACCCTTTGGAATGGTCAGGTCGACGTCCTTCAAGACCGGGACACGGCTGCCGCTTTCATCGTCATAGGTATAGGATACATCTTGCAGCACCAGCAGGTTTTCTTCATTCATGAGGCATTCACAACCTCCCCAGCCTTCGCAGACTAGCAGGATTTCACCTTTCGTAGAAAGAAAAAAAGGGTTGAATCAGAGTCCAGCCTATGACCAGATCTGCCCCCACCCTTTTCACGGTCCATTACCGGTATCGAGGTTGTGTCTCGTTCCCCATGTAAAACGACCAGTTTCTATCCACGATTAAACGAATTCGATGTACGCCATCGGAGCAGCGTCGCCGCGGCGAGGGCCGGCTTTCAGGATACGTGTGTATCCACCGTTGCGCTCTTTGAAGCGAGGCGCGATTTCATCGAACAGTTTTTGTACAGCATCGCGACCTTCTGCATTCGCAACTTCTTTGCGAACGAAAGCAGCCACTTGACGACGAGCATGCAGATCGCCGCGTTTCGCGAGCGTTACCATTTTCTCAGCGATTGGGCGCAGTTCTTTCGCCTTCATCTCTGTAGTTTCGATACGCTCGTTGATGATCAGGTCAGTTACCAAGTCGCGGAACAACGCTTTACGAGCTGCACTACGACGACCCAATTTACGGTATGCCATGTCTTTACCTCCCTTTTCAAACTGGCCCCACTACGTAGAACCCTCTACTACAGTCGGCAGCCAGATCTGTACTCTCCCCTCAAGGGGACAGACGCGAGAGAACGAAAGTCTGCTGTCTGGATTCGCCACTCTAGTCGTCGCTACGCAGGGACAGGCCCAGTTCAGCCAGCTTTTCCTGCACTTCTTCCAGAGATTTGCGACCCAGGTTGCGGACTTTCATCATGTCCTCTTCGGTCTTCTGCGTCAGCTCCTGCACGGTATTGATACCGGCACGCTTCAGGCAGTTGTAGGAACGAACAGAAAGATCCAGCTCTTCGATAGTCATCTCCAACACTTTTTCTTTCTTGTCTTCCTCTTTTTCTACCATGATCTCGGCATCTTTCGCCTCATCGGTCAGACCGACAAACAGGTTCAAGTGCTCCGTCATGATTTTTGCGCCGAGACTTACGGCTTCTTCCGGACTGATGCTGCCGTTTGTCCAAACCTCAAGCGTCAACTTGTCATAGTTGGTCATTTGCCCTACGCGGGTATTTTCCACTTGATAGTTAACGCGCTTGATCGGCGTATAGATCGAATCAATCGGAATCACGCCAATAGGCAGATCCTCAGACTTGTTTCCATCTGATTGAACATAACCACGACCACGTCCAGCTGTCATGCGGATATGCAGACGACCGCCATTGGCCAACGTTGCAATATGAAGATCAGGGTTTAAGACCTCCACATCACTGTCAGCACGGATATCCCCCGCTTTGACAACGCCTTCGCCTTCTGCATCGATCTCGATTACTTTTTCTTCATCGGAATGGATCTTCAGCGCCAAGCCTTTGATGTTCAGGATGATCTCGGTTACATCTTCAACGACGCCTTCTACGGTAGAGAACTCGTGAAGAACCCCGTCAATTTGAACAGTACGGACTGCCGCGCCTGGCAAGGACGAAAGAAGAATCCGTCTCAGCGAGTTGCCAAGAGTAGTTCCGTATCCGCGCTCCAGAGGTTCTACAACAAATTTCCCATACGAGTTGTCGTCGCTAACTTCCACAACCTCGATTTTTGGTTTTTCTATTTCTATCATTAAACAAACCCTCCTTCAAAACGTCGAAATCCTTGGGTGGGCCGCATACGTGCCCACTCAGGAATTTCCCCGGCGGTTTACCGTTTGCGTGCATGACAAGCTATAAATCAGAATTTACCATTCTAGTATGGACATGTTCTGAACAATATAAACCGTTACACGCGGCGACGTTTTGGTGGACGGCAACCGTTGTGCGGAATTGGCGTCACGTCTTTAATCATGTTCACTTCAAGACCAGCAGCTTGCAGGGAACGGATCGCTGCTTCACGACCAGCACCTGGGCCTTTTACCGATACTTCAAGGGAACGCATGCCATGTTCCATAGCAACACGTGCAGCCGCTTCAGCAGCCATTTGCGCAGCAAACGGAGTGCTTTTACGGGAGCCTTTGAAGCCGAGGGAACCAGCGCTGGACCAAGAGATCGCGTTACCGTGTGGATCTGTAATGGTTACGATCGTGTTGTTGAAAGTGGAGCGAATGTGCGCTACGCCGACTTCAACATTCTTGCGATCACGACGACGGGTACGAGTTGCTGTAGCCTGTTTTCTTTTCGCCATGTCAGATTACCCTCCTTTACTTCTTCTTGTTAGCTACTGTACGACGTGGGCCTTTACGTGTACGAGCATTTGTTTTTGTACGTTGACCGCGAACTGGCAGTCCACGACGGTGACGGATTCCACGGAAGCATCCGATTTCCATCAGACGCTTGATGTTCAAGGAAATCTCACGACGGAGATCGCCTTCCACCTTCACGTTCTTGTCGATGTACTCACGCAGTTTGCTAACTTCCTCTTCTGTCAGATCGCGAACACGAGTGTTCACATCTACGCCAGTAGCGGCCAGAATTTTTTGAGACGTGGGGCGGCCAATACCAAAAATGTAGGTAAGAGCAACTTCAACGCGTTTTTCGCGCGGCAAGTCTACGCCTGCAATACGTGCCATGTGTCAAAAGCACCTCCTTGTTTACCCTTGTTTTTGCTTATGCTTAGGATTTTCACAAATAACCATTACGTTACCTTTACGACGGATAACCTTGCATTTCTCGCAGATCGGTTTAACCGAAGGTCTCACTTTCATGGTTCTTGCCTCCCTTTTCTAGGGGTTTTGCTTGCTATTTATAGCGGTACGTAATACGTCCGCGAGTCAAGTCGTACGGCGACAGTTCAACAGTTACTTTATCCCCCGGCAGGATGCGGATAAAGTGCATGCGGATTTTTCCAGAGACGTGAGCAAGGACTTTGTGTCCATTCTCCAATTCTACTCGAAACATAGCGTTCGGCAAAGGCTCAATTACTGTGCCTTCTACCTCAATGACATCATCTTTTGCCATGGTAAACTCTCCTTTCTTCTGCTCTTCAGTCGGACCATGAGTTTTGCGAAATGATCACACAACGAACTTATCGTCGACACGTTGGACGACAATCCCGAATCACTCGGAACTCTCCCTTTACGTTCGTGTAAAAATCTCATAGCCATCTTCCGTAATCGCGATGGTGTGTTCAAAATGAGCACATGTTTTCCGATCCAATGTTACTACCGTCCAATTGTCCTCCAATGTGCGGACATAACGTTCGCCGGCATTCACCATTGGCTCAATTGCCAACACCATGCCTGGTTTCAACCGTGGACCCCGATCAGGAGGGCCGTAGTTAGGAACCTGCGGATCTTCGTGCAAGTTTTGCCCAATCCCATGCCCCACATACTCGCGGACGAGTGTGAAGCCGGCAGCTTCTGCGTGAACCTGAATGGCGTGAGAGATATCGGACAATCGTCCACCAGGGACAGCCTTTTCAATCCCTTTAAACAACGATTCTTCCGTTACCCGCAACAGCTTTTCGTTTTCCGCTGAAATTTTGCCGACCGGATACGTCCAAGCGGAGTCTCCATGGTACCCCTGAAACTGGGCACCGATGTCGATACTGATGATGTCTCCTTCTTGCAACACCCGTTTCCCTGGGATCCCGTGTACGAGTTCTTCATTGACTGAAGCACAGATACTACCTGGAAAGCCACCGTAGCCTTTAAATGATGGAACTGCTCCCATGCTGCGAATAAATGTCTCGGCAATTTCGTCTAGCTGCTTTGTCGTGACACCAGGCTTGATCGCCTTGGCCAGCTCTTGATGGGTGAGTGCGACGATTCGACCAGCTTCGCGCATAACCTCAAGTTCTGCTTTCGACTTCAGGATAATCATTCGGCAATTACCCTCTTAGCAATGACTTAATTTCCGCAAACACTACCTGGATATCTTGTTCCCCATTGATATCTCGCAGGAGTTCCTGTGCGGAGTAGTAGTCGATGAGCGGCTGAGTCTGGGCGATATTGACATCAAGACGCTGTGTGACCACTTCGATCTTGTCGTCATCACGCTGATACAGCTTGCCGCCATCCTTGTCACACACGCCAGCCTCTTTTGGAGGATTGAACATCGTGTGATAGCTAGCTCCACATACAGGGCAGATCCAGCGACCGGTCAGACGTTCAATCAATTGCTCGCGACGAACGTTGATGTTAATCACATGATCAATTTCGCGTCCCAGCTCTTTGAGGGTAGCTGTCAACGCTTCTGCCTGCGGAACCGTGCGCGGAAAACCATCCAGCAGGAATCCCTTTGCGCAGTCGTCCATCGAGAGGCGCTCCCGCACAATTCCGATGACTACTTCATCGGGAACAAGCAAACCTTTATCCATAAAGGATTTGGCTTGCAGTCCGAGCGGCGTTTCATTTTTCACCGCAGCTCGGAACATGTCGCCAGTCGAAATGTGCGGGATGTCAAACTCTTTTACGATACGTTCTGCCTGTGTTCCTTTACCGGCACCAGGCAGCCCCATCAGAATTATATTCACGTCCATTCCCTCCGTCCCATCACGAAAAGCTACAGAGGCTTTTCTGAAACATCTAAGTCATTACTTGATAAACCCTTGGTAATGGCGTTTGATCATCTGGCTTTCGATCTGCTTCATGGTGTCGAGGGCTACCCCGATCACAATCAAGAGCGAAGTGCCGCCGATGTAAATCTGCTGCGGCAGGTTAGCCAGCTTACTGAAGAAGAATGGCAAGATAGCAATTGCCATCAAGAACAATGCGCCAGCCAATGTTAGACGGTTTAGTGTACGAGTAATGTATACCTCAGTGTTTTTGCCGGGTCGGATACCAGGAATGTAACCGCCATTTTTTCTCATGTTTTCTGCCATTTGCACAGGGTTGATCTGAACAAATGTGTAGAAATAGGTGAAACCGAGAATCAGAATAGCGTACAGCGTCATTCCCAACGGTTCATTGACTTGGAAGTTGCGATAGATCCAGTTGGCGAACCCGGTTCCGGATGCATCCACCCAAAACTGCGCGATTGTCGACGGGAACATGACCAGCGAGACGGCAAAGATGACAGGAATTACGCCGGCAGAGTTGATTTTCAGCGGAATGTGCGTGGATTGACCACCGTACATTTTGCGTCCAACCACTCGCTTCGCGTATTGCACTGGAATCTTGCGGATCCCTTGCTGCATGAAGATAACCCCGACGATAATGGCGAGGATCACCAGCAGAATGATCACAACTTTGACGATGCTGAAGAATACGTTTTGAGAAGGATCAGCAAACTGCGTACTGTAGATTGTCATAATCCCGTTTGGAATGTTAGCGACAATCCCGGCAACGATCAGGATCGAAATCCCGTTCCCGATTCCTTTCTCCGTAATCTGTTCCCCCATCCACATCATGAATGCGGTCCCAGCCGTCAGTGTCAACGCAATGAGTGCATAGCTGCCAATAGACGTGTCCTTGAGCAAGCCAGGCGCCATATTATTAAAGCCGATTGTCATCCCTACAGACTGAATCAACCCGAGGATGATTGTCGCATAGCGGGTTACGGTAGCAATCTTGCGACGGCCAACTTCCCCTTCGCGTGCCCATTGCGTCAGCTTAGGCACTACATCCATCGACATCAGCTGCATGATAATCGATGCCGTAATATATGGCATGATACCCATGGCAAAAATCGAGAAGTTTTGCAGTGCTCCACCAGAGAAGGTGTTCAACAAGCCCAACAAGTGGTTTGTGTTCTGCTGAAACAGCTCGACGTTTACGTTGGGAACCGGTACAAAGCTACCGATCCGGAAGACGACCAACATCATGAGAGTAAACAGGACCTTCCGACGTAAGTCGCCAATCTTAAAAATGTTAGTTAAGGACGCTAACATTAGATCACCTCGGTTGTTCCACCGACTTGAGCGATCTTCTCAGCAGCAGCTCCGGAGAACTTGTGAGCTTTTACAGTCAGCTTCACAGTCAGTTCGCCGTTAGCAAGAACCTTAACACCGTCGCGCAGCGCGCTGATCACACCAGTTTCTTTCAACAGCTCAGGCGTTACGACAGTACCCTCTTCAAAACGGTTCAGCGCATCCAGGCTAACAATCGCAAATTCCTTGCGGCTGATGTTAGTGAAACCGCGCTTAGGCAGACGGCGGTACAATGGGTTTTGACCACCCTCGAAACCAAGGCGAACTCCGCCGCCGGAACGAGCGTTTTGACCTTTGTGACCTTTACCAGCAGTTTTGCCAGTACCGCTACCGATACCGCGACCGATGCGCTTACGAGTGTGACGGGAACCTTCAGCAGGCTTCAGTTCATGCAATTTCATACGTTGCACCTCCTAACTAATTGAGATGTAGGGTTATGCTTCTACTTCTTTCACTTCAACCAAGTGCTTCACTTTGAAAATCATTCCACGAATGGCAGGGTTGTCTTCCTTCACGACAGTGGAATTGATTTTGCGAAGACCCAGAGCTTTTACAGTACCTTGTTGGTCGGCCGTACGACCGATCAGACTACGTTTGAGGGTGATTTGCAGCTTTGCCATGTTCATTCCCTCCTTATTAACCCAACAACTCGTCAACAGTCTTACCGCGCAATTTCGCGACTTCTTCCGCTGTTTTCAGACGGCCGAGGCCTTCCAGCGTAGCGTTGACCATGTTGATAGGATTGTTGGAACCAAGAGATTTGCTCAAGATATCGCCTACACCAGCCAGTTCGAGTACGGCACGAACAGGTCCACCAGCGATCACTCCTGTACCAGGGGCAGCAGGCTTGATGAGAACTTTACCGGCACCGAATTGGCACATTACTTCGTGTGGAATGGTTGTTCCTCTCATCGGTACACGGATCAATTTTTTCTTAGCATCGTCAATCGCTTTGCGAATGGCGTCAGGAACTTCTTGAGCTTTACCCATACCAGCACCAACGTGGCCGTTACGGTCTCCCACAACAACCAGGGCGCTGAAGCTCATGCGACGTCCACCTTTAACCGTTTTAGCTACGCGGTTAACAGCGACTACTTTTTCTTCGAGCTCTAATTTGCTAGGGTCGATACGCATTCCTTACCCTCCTTGTTGTTAGAATTGCAGACCAGCTTCGCGAGCTGCTTCTGCCAGTGCTTTAATACGTCCATGATAGATGTAACCACCGCGGTCAAAGATCACTTCTGTCGTACCTTTCTCTTGTGCACGCTTAGCGATCAATGTACCAACAGCTGCAGCAGCTTCCACGTTAGCGCCGTTTTTCAGCCCCAGCTCTTTATCGAGAGAAGATGCAGATGCCAGTGTTACGCCAGATGCATCGTCAATCAGTTGAGCGTAGATGTGCTTGGAAGAACGGAACACGTTCAGGCGCGGACGAATCGCAGAACCAATCACGCGTTTGCGGATGCGCAGATGACGTTTTTTCCGAGCTTTGTTTTTATCAGCTTTCGTAAACATTAAGCGGCCTCCTTTCTCATGAAGCTAGAAGCTTATTTACCTTTTTTACCTTCTTTACGACGAACCACTTCGTCGCTGTACTTGATCCCTTTGCCTTTGTATGGCTCAGGCTTGCGCAGCGAACGAATCTCAGCAGCAACTTGACCTACGCGCTCTTTGTTGATGCCTTTTACCACCAGAGTGGTTTGGTTTGGTACATCGATTTCGATACCCGCTTCTGGAGTAACTTCCACTGGGTGGGAGAAACCAAGAGAAAGAGTAACGCCGTTCCCGCTTTTCGCAGCACGGTAACCTACACCGACGAGCTCCAAAGTGCGAGTGAAGCCTTCGGATACGCCTTTTACCATGTTGGCAACCAGCGCACGAGTTGTACCGTGCAGGGAGCGGTGAAGTTTGTTGTCGCTTGGACGCTCTACAACAACTTCGTTTTCAGAAATCACGATTTTCATATCTGGATGGAAGTTACGAACGAGTTGACCCTTAGGGCCCTTTACCGTCAGCTCAGTTCCGTTCAGAGTGAGGGTAACGCCTGCAGGTACCACGATCGGTTTTCTACCGACACGAGACATGTGGTGCACCTCCTGTGCTTTTTACAATCTGTGAATTACCAAACGTATGCAAGAACTTCTCCGCCAACATGCGCCTGACGAGCTTGCTTGTCAGTCATAACACCGTTGGATGTGGAGATGATCGCGCAACCGAGGCCACCCAATACCTTAGGTACTTCGTTGTTTTTCGCATACACACGAAGTCCTGGTTTGGAGATACGCTTCAGACCTGTGATAACGCGCTCGTTGTTCGCACCGTATTTCAGGAATACGCGGATGATTCCTTGTTTGTTGTCCTCAACAAACTCAGCATCACGGATGAAGCCTTCTTCTTTCAGAATGCGCGCGATTTCCTTCTTGATGGTGGACGCTGGGATCTCCACTTTCTCGTGGCGAACCATGTTAGCGTTACGAATACGTGTCAACATATCTGCGATTGGATCAGTCATAACCATGAGAGAAAACCTCCTTCCCGTTTCAAATTACCAGCTTGCTTTTTTCACGCCTGGAATTTGACCTTTATAAGCAAGTTCACGGAAGCAAATACGGCAGAGTTTAAATTTGCGCAATACGGAGTGCGGGCGTCCGCAACGCTCGCAACGAGTGTATGCGCGCACGGCAAACTTCGGCTGCCGCTGTTGCTTGATGATCATAGATTTCTTTGCCACATTCTTCCCTCCTTACGAGTGGGTTTATTTACGGAATGGCATACCCATTTGAGTCAGCAGCTCACGAGCTTCCTCATCCGTTTTCGCAGTAGTCACGATTACGATGTCCATACCGCGAACCTTGTCAATTTTATCGTACTCGATCTCAGGGAAGATCAGCTGTTCCTTCAGACCAAGTGTGTAGTTACCGCGACCGTCAAATGCCTTGGAAGAAACTCCACGGAAGTCACGAACACGCGGAAGGGATACATTCATCAATTTGTCGAGGAAGTGGTACATACGCTCGCCGCGCAGGGTAACCTTTGCACCGATCGGCATACCTTCACGCAGTTTGAAACCCGCGATGGATTTCTTCGCGCGAGTTACTACAGGCTTTTGACCAGCGATGATTTGCAGGTCTTCAACCGCAGCATCCAAGGCTTTCGCGTTGCCTACCGCTTCGCCAACACCCATGTTGATGATGACCTTTTCCACCTTCGGCACTTGCATGATGGAAGTGTAGTTGAACTTGCTCATCAGGCCAGGCACGATTTCTTTTGTATACTTTTCTTTCAATCTTGTTGCCATCTAGGATATCCTCCTTTCCAACCTGACTACTTGTCGATTACTTCGCCAGACTTTTTCGCGTACCGAACTTTCTTGCCGTTCTCCAATACTTTGTAACCGATGCGAGTAGCTTTTCCGGACTTCGGATCGATCAAAGATACGTTGGAAACGTGAATCGCTGCTTCTTGAGTCACAATGCCACCTTGCGGGTTAGCCTGGGACGGACGGCTGTGTTTTTTCACGAGGTTGATTCCTTCAACCAGTACGCGTTCTTTCTTCGGATAAGCAGCGAGAACGCGACCTTTTTTGCCTTTATCTTTGCCCGCAATTACGATAACAGTGTCGCCTTTTTTAACGTGCATCGCCTGGTGCACCTCCTATCGAACAAACTGCCTGAGTTTTTCCGTTCAATTAGATAACCTCTGGAGCCAGAGAGATGATCTTCATGAAATCTTTGTCGCGGAGCTCACGAGCTACTGGTCCAAAGATACGAGTACCACGTGGGGACTTATCTTCTTTGATGACTACCGCTGCATTTTCATCAAAACGGATGTAAGAACCATCTTGACGACGAACGCCGCTTACAGAACGAACTACAACTGCTTTCACTACTTGACCTTTCTTGACAACGCCGCCGGGTGTAGCGGATTTTACGGAGCATACGATAACATCACCGATGTTCGCCGTTTTGCGACCGGAACCACCCAGAACCTTGATGCACATGAGTTCCTTTGCACCGGAGTTGTCAGCAACAGCCAATCTCGTCTGAGTTTGGATCATTTACTGTTCCTCCTTTCGGAATTGATATCCGAAAATCTGACTTATACGATTACTGCCTCTTCGACGATACGTACCAAACGGAAACGTTTATCTTTGGACAAAGGACGAGTTTCCATCACTTCTACGATGTCGCCCACTTTTGCCGTATTGTTCTCGTCGTGAGCCTTGAACTTTTTGGAGTATTTCACGCGTTTGCCGTACAATGGGTGTGTCTTGTACGTTTCAACAAGCACAACGATGGTTTTATCCATTTTGTCGGAAACAACGCGACCTACAACGGATCGACGCATATTGCGTTCTGCGGTCATCGTTCAAACCTCCTTCCTTTAATTAGCCGATTCCCAATTCTCTCTGGCGCAGGATGGTTTTCGCACGAGCAATATCCTTACGCACTTGTTTGATGCGAGATGTGGTTTCGAGTTGACCCGTAGCCAACTGGAAACGAAGGTTGAACAACTCTTCTTGCAAAGAAGCGACGTTTTGTTCGATCTCGGCAGTGGTCAAATTACGGAACTCATTAGCCTTCATGTGCGTCACCACCCACTTCTTCACGCTTCACGAATTTGCACTTGATAGGCAGCTTGTGCATAGCAAGGCGCATAGCTTCGCGAGCGACTTCTTCAGGTACGCCAGCAAGTTCGAACATGATCTTGCCTGGCTTCACTACCGCTACCCATTTCTCAGGAGAACCTTTACCGGAACCCATCCGTACTTCGAGCGGTTTTTGTGTAATTGGCTTGTCAGGGAAGATTTTAATCCACACTTTACCGCCACGCTTGATGTAACGAGTCATCGCGATACGAGCAGCCTCGATCTGACGGTTAGTTACCCAAGATGGCTCCAATGCTTGCAATCCGTATTCACCGAACGCAACAGTAGTACCGCCTTTTGCGTTACCAGCCATTTTCCCGCGGTGTTGTTTACGGTGTTTCACGCGTTTTGGCGTCAACATGATTACTTGCCTCCTTCCTCAGTAGCGACGTTCTTTCTCGCTGGAAGGACTTCTCCACGGTAAATCCACACTTTTACGCCGATGCGACCATAAGTGGTATGAGCTTCAGCAGTACCGTAGTCGATGTCGGCACGCAGAGTGTGAAGCGGAACAGTACCTTCGCTGTAACCTTCAGAACGTGCGATATCCGCGCCGCCAAGACGACCGCTTACCAAGGTTTTGATACCTTTCGCACCTGCACGCAGCGTACGAGTGATCGCTTGCTTTTGCGCACGACGGAAAGAAATGCGGTTTTCCAATTGACGAGCGATGTTTTCCGCTACCAGCGTAGCATCCAGATCCGGACGTTTTACTTCGTTGATATTGATATGAACGCGTTTGCCTGTCAGATCAGTCAAAGATTTGCGCAGAACTTCCACCTCTGCTCCACCTTTACCAATTACCATACCAGGCTTAGCGGTGTGAATCGTTACGTTCACGCGATTAGCTGCGCGCTCGATTTCGATAGTGGATACAGCAGCATCTTTCAGACGCCCTTTTACAAACTTGCGGATTTTCAAGTCTTCGTGCAACAGAGTTGCGAAGTCCTTGTCAGCGTACCATTTGGACTCCCAGTCACGAATGACACCGATCCGAAGACCTACCGGGCTTACCTTTTGACCCACACGTAATCCCTCCTTATTTCTCGTTTAGTACCACTGTGATGTGGCTTGTGCGTTTATGGATGCGGCTTGCGCGACCCATAGCGCGCGGACGGAAACGCTTCAACGTAGGACCTTGGTCTACGAAGATTTTGCTAACTACCAGGCTGTTAGGATCCATTTCGTAGTTGTGCTCAGCGTTTGCAATAGCCGACTTCAGGAGTTTTTCAACAACTGGAGAAGCTGCTTTTGGCGTGTGCTTCAGGATCGCCAATGCTTCACCTACTTGCTTGCCTCGAATCAAGTCAACCACGAGGCGGACTTTACGAGACGCAATGCGAATATTGCGAGCAACTGCTCTTGCTTCCATCTTTGTACCTCCTCTCTGTCAAGAGAAAATTAGCGCTTCTTGGATTTCTTGTCGTTGTCGACGTGACCCTTGAAGGTACGAGTTGGTGCGAACTCACCCAATTTGTGACCAACCATGTCTTCTGTTACGTATACTGGCACATGTTTGCGACCATCGTATACGGCAAACGTGTGTCCTACGAACTCAGGGAAGATGGTGGAACGACGAGACCAGGTTTTGATCACGCGTTTCTCGTTCTTTTCATTTTGCTCGTCAACTTTTTTCATCAAGTGGTCATCCACGAAAGGACCCTTTTTTAAGCTACGTCCCATTAGTGAACCTCCCTTCGCCAAAGGCGTTCGGTTATTGTATCAGCCTACCTTACTTCTTACGGCGGCGGATGATGTATTGGTCGGACTTGTTCTTCTTCTTGCGAGTCTTGAGACCCAAGGTTGGTTTACCCCAAGGAGTAACAGGTGCTTTGCGACCGATTGGAGCGCGACCTTCACCACCACCGTGTGGGTGATCGTTCGGGTTCATTACGCTACCGCGAACAGTTGGACGGATACCCAACCAGCGGGAACGACCTGCTTTACCGATATTCACCAGTTCGTGATCGAGGTTACCAACTTGACCGATGGTAGCGCGGCATACGTTGTGGATGCGGCGAGTTTCACCGGAAGACAGGCGCACGATTACGAAATCGCCATCGCGACCCAGCAGTTGAGCGGAAGCACCAGCTGCACGAACCAGTTGGCCGCCTTTACCAGGTTTCAGCTCGATGTTGTGGATGGTAGTACCTACCGGAATTTTTTCCAGTGGCAGCGCATTACCGATTTTGATGTCTGCATCTGCTCCGGAAATGATCTCGTCTCCTACTTTCAGGTTGTGAGGAGCGAGGATGTAGCGTTTTTCACCGTCAACATAGTTGATCAGTGCGATGTTAGCGGAACGGTTTGGATCGTACTCGATAGTAGCTACGCGACCTACGATGCCATCTTTGTTGCGCTTGAAGTCGATAATACGGTATTTACGTTTATGACCGCCACCTTGATGACGTACGGTAATTCTACCTTGGTTGTTGCGACCAGCTTTTTTGCTAAGAGGCGCCAGCAAGGATTTTTCGGGAGTCGACGTAGTGATCTCCTCGAAAGTAGAAACCGTCATTTGGCGACGACCAGGAGAAGTCGGTTTAAACTTTTTGATACCCATGTGAATACCCTCCTTTTCGGTAGTCGTCGAGGTTATACGCCCTCGTAGAAGGCCAATTCTTTGCTGTCATCCGTCAGCTTCACGATTGCTTTCTTCCACTCGGATGTGTAACCGGAGTATTTTCCGTAGCGCTTTGGTTTGGCAGGGACACGGATCGTGTTAACTGCTTCTACTTTCACGCCGAACACTTTTTCAACAGCTTGCTTGATTTCGGTTTTGTTGGCTTTGATTGGTACTTCGAACACGTACTTCTTCTCAGCCATCATATCAGTGGTGCGCTCGGTAATGACAGGGCGCTTTAGGATGTCGTGAAGGCTCTTCATTATGCGAGCACCTCCTCTACTTTCGCAACCGCGTCTTTCGTCACGATTACTTTGTCATGCGCTACCAGATCCAGAACGTTAATGCCTGCAGCATCGACGAATTTGGCACCTGGGATGTTACGGGAAGAGAGAGCTACGTTTTGATCGAACTCGGAAGTTACGATCAGAACTTTGCGATCTACTTTCAGGTTGTTCAAAACAGCGGTCATTTCCTTGGTTTTAGGAGCTGCAAAGTTCAGTGCATCCAGGACCAGGAGTTCGTTGTTTTGTACTTTTGCGGACAGGGCGGATTTCAGAGCCAGACGGCGAACTTTACGGTTCAGTTTGTAACCGTATTTGCGCGGAGTTGGACCGAATACAACACCGCCACCTTTCCATTGCGGAGCGCGAATGGAACCTTGGCGTGCGCGACCTGTACCTTTTTGACGCCATGGCTTGCGGCCACCACCGCGTACCTCAGAACGGTTCTTTACATCGTGTGTACCTTGACGTTGGGATGCTTGTTGCATCACGATCGCATCGTACAGAACAGCGTTGTTAGGCTCAATCCCGAATACGCTATCTGCCAATTCGATTTCGCCAACTTGAGAACCAGCTTGGTTATAAAGAGCTACTTTCGGCATGTCAGTTCCTCCTTTCCCTAGTGTTTCTTGACTGCCGTCGATACCAGTACGCAGCTGTTTTTCGGACCAGGCACGGAGCCTTTCACGAGAATCAGGTTGCGAGCAGTATCTACTTTAACAATTTCCAGGTTTTGAATGGTAACGTTGTCGCCACCCATTTGTCCTGGCAGGGTTTGACCTTTGAAAACGCGGTTTGGAGCAATAGCACCCAGGGAACCAGGGCCGCGATGGTAACGCGAACCGTGAGCCATAGGGCCGCGAGATTGATTGTGACGTTTGATCGCACCTTGGAAACCTTTACCCTTGGTTACGCCAGAGACGTCAACGAATTCTCCCTCGGCAAAAATGTCTACTTTCAACTCTTGACCAACCTCGTAATCAGCGAGGTTTACACCGCGAATTTCGCGAATGAAGCGCTTAGGAGCAGTGTTAGCTTTTGCTGCATGTCCTTTTTCCGGCTTGTTAGCGCGCTGTTCCTTTTTGTCTTCGAAGCCGATTTGGATCGCTTCGTAGCCATCGTTCTCCACGTCTTTCTTTTGAAGAACCACGTTAGAACCTGCTTCGATAACCGTTACAGCAATCGCTGTTCCGTTTGGACCAAAAACTTGGGTCATGCCCAGTTTTTTCCCTAAGATTCCTTTGGTCATTTGTGCCACCTCCTGTATTTATTTCAGCAAAACATGTTTATGTTGTATCAAGTCCCCATCGATGCGCAGGGGTGCCATTTTAAGGGTTTGTTGCTTGGTATAACACGCTTATCAAGACAACGTCTGCGCGTGTATCGTTTTTTTGGGACCTTACAGTTTGATCTCGATATCTACGCCAGATGGCAGATCCAGACGCATCAAAGCATCTACTGTTTGTGGTGTAGGATTCAAGATGTCGATCAAGCGCTTGTGAGTACGCATCTCGAATTGCTCGCGAGAGTCTTTGTACTTGTGCACCGCACGCAGGATCGTATAAACTGCTTTCTCGGTAGGAAGCGGAATTGGACCGGATACGTTTGCTCCGGAACGCTTCGCTGTGTCCACGATTTTTTCTGCGGATTGATCGAGGATTTTGTGATCATACGCCTTCAAACGAATACGAATCTTTTGCTTTGCCATTTTAGTCCCTCCTTTTTCGCCCATTTATGAAACAGACATTTCTCCGTGGAAATATCCTGCACCCCGGTCATGGCAAAGGGGCCGGGTGTGTCAGCAACCTCCCACATCATCGCAAGTCCATGACCAACATTCAATATTGTACTAAAAATATATAGGCGACGCAAGTTATTTCTTGGTCTCCCGCACATTTTTTGTACATGTAAGCCCAGGAAAGACTCACTTTGTCCATATTACTGATTTCCCAACAGAAAGGCAAGCGGGATTCCCTGCCAACTTCCTCCCGTCCGATTTACCGCCCGTACTATATGCTCTATATTATAGAAGAAAGAAGACGGTATACTTATGAATGAGCTGTCTAAGCAAAGGAGGCTGTCTCTATGTCTGAAGCCATTTCCACTCCGTACGAAGCGATTGGCGGAGCAGATACGTTGGCTCGACTGGTTGATGCGTTTTACGATCTGGTTGCTCAGCACCCTGATCTTGCTCCCCTGTTTCCCGAAGACTTCACGGAAGTAAAGGAACGCCAGTATCAGTTTCTCACCCAATTTCTCGGCGGCCCCCCTCTCTATTCAGAGCGGCATGGGCATCCGATGCTGCGTGCACGCCATATGCGTTTTCCCATCGGCCCCGTTCAAGCAGAGGCCTGGCTGGCTTGTATGAAAAGCGCCATGGACAAAACCGGGCTGGAAGGCGAGCTTCGGGAACAAATTTTTGAGCGGCTGCGTTTGACGGCCTATCATATGGTCAACAAGTGGGAGCACACAGAAAAAGCGTAGGAGATCCTACGCTTTTGTCGTCAGCTCCGGCGCTGCTGGGGATGCCCCTGCCGCCGGCTTTCCCACATTCCGCGAGCCAAGGTACACTCCACTTGCAATCATAAAAAGGGCGAGCACGTGCACAAGCTTCAACTGCTCTCCGAGAAACAGGGCCGCAAACAACAAGCTTGCCATGGGCATTCCGTTCAAAAAGACAGCCGTTCGGCTCGCTCCCAGTTGCCGGATGCCGTAGTTCCAGCCCATCGAGCCAAGCGCCGTAGAAAGGGCGCCGGAGACGAAGATCACCAGCCACTGGAACGGCGATACCTCCAAGGAAAAATAGTAGGATGCCGGCTGCTGGACAAACGCTGCCGCCCACAAAAAGACAATCCCGAACATTTGCGACAAGGCCGTAATCAGCAGCACAGGCACCCTGCGGACAACCAGCTTGCGAATCAACAAGCCTCCTGTCACGTACATCAGCATGGAAAAAAACATGATGGCGTCACCCCAGCCGTTCACATGAAGACCGCCATGCTGGGAGATGACCACAATCAGCACTCCCGCAAATCCGATGCCAATGCCAAGCCCTTTTTGCCACGACATCCCTTCGCCGAGCAATAGCATGGCCAGGAGCGCTGTCGCCAAAGGATTCAATCCCAGGATCAGCGAAGCGTTGCCTGCCGTCGTCGTCTGGACACCCGCCGCCAAGGTGATCTGGTGCAGAGCAATCGAGCTGGCACCGACACCGGCAATCAACAGCCAATCGCCTTTTTTCAAACGCAGATTCGCTCTGTATGAAAAAAGAATAGGTGCCAGGCAAACTCCCGCTACTGTCATTCGAATCGCAGCAACATAGAGGGGCGGAAAGGTAGCGAGGTATTTCACCATCACCACGTTCAAGCCCCAAAGTGTGACAACGCCGATCAGCATGAAAAACAGCAGCTTTTCTTTATTTTTCATTGCTTCATCCCCCATCCACTGATCGTATTGTAGCACACTGCCCGCTGTCGGCTTATTGAATCATTTTGATGGAAACCATGCAGAAAATTGATGAGACGATACAGCAAAAAACCCGACAACAAAAGTTGTCGGGTTTTGTACGTATCGAAAAATCTTACGCGTCGATGGAAGCTACAACGCCAGCGCCTACTGTACGGCCACCTTCGCGGATCGCGAAGCGAGTACCTTGTTCCATCGCTACTGGAGCGATCAGTTCAACGGTGAACTCAGTGTTGTCGCCAGGCATAACCATTTCAACGCCTTCTGGCAGTTGGATGATACCTGTTACGTCAGTAGTACGGAAGTAGAATTGTGGACGGTAGTTAGCAAAGAATGGAGTGTGACGTCCGCCCTCTTCTTTGGACAGAACGTAAACTTCCGCTTTGAACTTGGTGTAAGGCTTAACGGAACCTGGTTTCGCCAAGCATTGTCCACGCTCGATGTCTTTACGCTCAACACCGCGCAGCAGGGCACCGATGTTGTCACCAGCTTGAGCTTGATCCAGCAGTTTGCGGAACATCTCAACACCAGTTACAGTTGTGGAGCGAGTTTCTTCAGCCAGACCAACGATTTCTACTTGGTCACCTACTTTAACGATACCGCGCTCAACACGGCCAGTAGCAACTGTACCGCGACCAGTGATTGTGAATACGTCCTCAACTGGCATCAGGAAAGGCTTGTCAGTTGCGCGCTCAGGAGTTGGGATGTAGTTGTCAACAGCATCCATCAGTTCCACGATTTTTTGAGCCCATTCGCCAGTTGGGTTGTCGAGAGCTTCTTTAGCGGAACCTTTGATTACTGGGATATCGTCACCTGGGAACTCGTATTGGGAGAGCAGGTCACGGATTTCCATTTCAACCAGTTCGAGCAACTCTTCATCGTCTACCATGTCGCATTTGTTCATGAATACTACGATGTAAGGTACGCCTACTTGGCGGGACAGCAGGATGTGTTCGCGAGTTTGTGGCATTGGGCCGTCAGCTGCGGATACAACCAGGATCGCGCCGTCCATTTGTGCAGCACCAGTAATCATGTTTTTCACGTAGTCAGCGTGACCAGGGCAGTCAACGTGAGCATAGTGACGGTTTTCAGTTTCGTACTCAACGTGAGCGGTGTTGATGGTGATACCGCGCTCTTTTTCTTCTGGAGCAGCATCGATGCTGTCATAAGCCATCGCTTTTGCTTTACCTTGTTGCGCCAATACAGTAGTGATGGCAGCAGTCAGGGTAGTTTTACCGTGGTCAACGTGACCGATAGTACCAATGTTAACGTGTGGTTTCGTACGCTCAAATTTTTCTTTTGCCATGAGAGCTAAAGCCTCCTTAAATGTTAAGGGTTTTATAGGTGAGAAAGGTTTACCCTATCAAGGGCTGTACCTTACATATTGTAAACCTTTCCTGATTCAAGATAAAGCGGAACCAAAAATTATTCGCCTTTGGATTTCTTGATGATCTCTTCAGCGATGAATTTAGGTACCTCTTCG
The DNA here is from genome assembly GCF_051967035.1 of Brevibacillus sp. SAFN-007a. Taxonomy (NCBI): domain Bacteria; kingdom Bacillati; phylum Bacillota; class Bacilli; order Caryophanales; family Paenibacillaceae; genus Brevibacillus; species Brevibacillus sp. SAFN-007a. The sequence goes on from NZ_JBQCKK010000019.1 coordinate 28,393, forward strand.
TAGTGGTCGATGACCATGGAGTAAACGCCACGACCTTGAGTACGGGAACGGAGAACTGTGGAGTAACCGAACATCTCGGACAGCGGTACCATCGCACGGATTACTTGTGCATTCGCACGAGCTTCCATACCTTCGATACGACCACGGCGGGAGTTCAGGTCGCCCATTACGTCGCCCATGTACTCTTCTGGAATAGTCACTTCTACTTTCATGATTGGCTCAAGCAATACAGCGCCGCATTTTTTCGCAGCTTCTTTCAGAGCGAGAGAACCTGCTACTTTAAATGCCATCTCGGAGGAGTCGACATCATGGTAGCTACCGTCTACGATAGTAGCTTTGATGTCAACCAGCGGGAAGCCGGCGAGAACACCGTTTTTCATCGCTTCTTCGATACCTGCTTGTACAGCAGGGATGTATTCGCGCGGTACCACACCACCGACGATTTTGTTCTCGAATTGGAAGCCTTGCCCTGGTTCGAGCGGTTCGAACTCCACCCAAACGTGACCGTATTGACCACGACCACCGGACTGACGAACGAATTTACCTTCCACCTTCGCAGCTTTGCGGAATGTTTCACGATAAGCTACTTGCGGAGCACCTACGTTCGACTCGACTTTAAATTCGCGTTTCAGACGGTCAACGATAATCTCCAGGTGAAGCTCACCCATACCGGAAATGATCGTTTGACCAGTCTCTTCGTCTGTGCGGGTTTTGAACGTTGGATCCTCTTCAGCCAGCTTGGACAGGCCGATACCCATCTTGTCTTGGTCTGCTTTGGATTTTGGTTCAATCGCAACAGAGATAACTGGCTCTGGGAATTCCATAGACTCGAGGATGACAGGAGCCTTTTCATCACACAGAGTATCGCCAGTTGTTGTATCTTTCAAACCTACCGCGGCAGCAATGTCACCGGAGTAAACCGTTTGAATCTCTTCGCGGTGGTTTGCGTGCATTTGCAGGATACGACCTACGCGTTCACGTTTTCCTTTTGTGGAGTTCAGCACGTAAGAACCGGAGTTCAGTACGCCGGAGTAAACGCGGAAGAAGGTCAGACGGCCTACGTACGGGTCAGTCATGATCTTGAAGGCAAGAGCAGAGAACGGACCGTTGTCGTCTGCAGGACGCTCCACTTCTTCTTCCGTACCAGGCAAAGTACCTTTGATTGCCGGAATGTCTACTGGAGACGGCAGATAACGAACAACGTTATCCAGCATAGGCTGAACACCTTTGTTGCGGTAGGAAGATCCGCACATAACAGGAGTCAGTTTGCACTCGATGGTACCTTTGCGCAGAGCCGCACGAATTTCGTCGTTGGTCAGCTCTTCGCCTTCCAGGTACTTCATCATCAGCTCTTCGTCTTGTTCCGCAGCCGCTTCAACCAGTGCCAGACGCAGCTCATCGCACTTGTCTTTCAGCTCAGCCGGAATATCAGTAGAATCGGAAGTTTTGCCCAAGTCATCGGTGTAGATGATTGCCTTCATTTCGATCAGGTCAACCATACCAACGAATTGGTCTTCTGCTCCGATTGGATATTGAACCGCTACTGGATTTGCACCCAGACGTGTTCTGATTTGCTCCAAGCACATATCGAAGTTAGCGCCCAGAATATCCATTTTGTTGATGTAGCACATACGCGGTACGCCGTAGCGGTCAGCCTGGCGCCATACAGTTTCGGTTTGCGGCTCAACGCCACCTTTTGCGTCAAAAACGGTAACAGCACCGTCAAGAACGCGCAGGGAGCGCTCAACTTCTACAGTGAAGTCTACGTGGCCTGGCGTGTCGATAATGTTGATACGATGGCCATTCCATTGAGCGGTAGTAGCAGCCGAAGTGATGGTGATACCGCGCTCTTGCTCTTGTTCCATCCAGTCCATGGTTGCTGCACCTTCGTGCACCTCACCAATCTTGTGAACGCGACCGGTGTAGAACAGAATACGCTCAGTCGTTGTCGTCTTACCAGCATCGATGTGAGCCATGATACCGATATTACGCGTATTCGGCAAAGAGAACTCGCGAGCCATTCAGGTATGCTCCTTCCATACTCGAGTTTTTGAATAAACGGGTATCCAAAACGGACACCCGATTCAATTTCCTACCAGCGATAGTGAGCAAACGCTTTGTTCGCTTCAGCCATCTTGTGCGTGTCTTCACGCTTTTTAACTGCTGCACCGGTGTTGTTAGCAGCGTCCATGATCTCGTTAGCCAGGCGTTGTTCCATGGTTTTCTCTCCACGGCTGCGGGAGTAGTTAACCAGCCAACGCAAACCAAGAGTAGTACGGCGCTCCGGTTTTACTTCGATTGGTACTTGGTAGTTGGCACCACCTACACGGCGAGCTTTTACTTCCAGTACAGGCATTACGTTTTTCAGTGCTTCTTCAAACACTTCCATCGGGTTGCGACCAGTGCGCTCCTGAATGATGGCAAATGCGTTGTAGAGAATATTTTGCGCTACACCGCGTTTTCCATCCAACATCAGGCGGTTAATCAAACGAGTAACCAGCTTGCTGTTGTAAATCGGATCAGGCAACACGTCACGACGGGTTACAGGACCTTTACGAGGCATCGTATTCCCTCCTTCTTTTCGATATAAATTCACGCCACTTCACAGGCGCTGTTCTTATTTCTTTTTCGCTGCTGCAGCTGCTTGACCTGGTTTTGGACGTTTTGTACCGTATTTGGAACGACCTTGTTTACGGTTGTTTACGCCTGCAGTGTCAAGCGCACCACGAACGATATGGTAGCGTACCCCTGGCAAGTCTTTTACACGACCGCCGCGCACCAGCACGACGCTGTGCTCTTGCAGGTTGTGGCCAATACCACCGATGTAAGCTGTTACCTCGATTCCGTTAGTCAAACGCACACGAGCGTATTTACGCAACGCGGAGTTCGGTTTTTTCGGAGTCATGGTACCTACACGCGTGCAAACACCACGTTTTTGAGGAGAGCTTTGGTTGGTTTGGCTTTTCTTGAAGCTGTTGTACCCTTTTTGCAGAGCTGGGGACTTCGACTTCACAACCTTGTCCTCGCGACCTTTACGCACCAATTGGTTAATTGTAGGCATGATGTTACCTCCCTTCTTAATACCCAATCTTCAAGACCACAGATCCAGGTGAGTCATTTTTAGGCCAAATAGAAAGTTCTTGTCCACCTTTTGCGCATCGCGCAACAGACAAAAACATCGTTACCCACTTTTCTTAATCGCAGCGGTAGCCGCTCCCACTTCAATTCCGCACGCTTTGCCTAGTCGGCGCATGGAATCTACATGAATGACTGGAACACCCTTCTCTTTGCAAAGGAGCTCGACTTTTTGGGTCAAACGTCTGTCAGCATCATCAGCAATGTACACCGCTTCAACCTGAAGGTTTGCCACAGCTTTCATCGTCTGCTTGATACCGATCGTCAACTCCTTGGCCCGCTCTACTTTTTCATAAGACATGATTCTCATATCCTCCAAAGTACAGATGTCAGGCACACTTGAATATAATAGCAGGTGGGTCAGTTGTTGTCAACGCCCAGCCTCTATTTTTTATTCAGGAAGGCGCCCGCCAATTTTTGACGGGCACCGCTCCTGTTAGGACTCGACAGAAACTGCTTCTTGCTCAGCTTTCTGTGCTTCCAATTCCGCTTCGTAATCAACCCGACTTGCTACTTTTACATTGCGATAACGAGACATACCGGTACCTGCCGGAACGAGCTTCCCGATAATCACGTTTTCTTTCAAACCGAGCAGGCGGTCCACTTTTCCTTTGATCGCTGCATCGGTAAGAACACGAGTCGTCTCCTGGAACGAAGCAGCCGACAGGAAGGAGTCGGTTTCCAGGGATGCTTTGGTAATCCCCAGAAGAACCGGACGACCCACTGCTGGGTTTTTGCCTTCGAGGAGAACTTTTGCGTTCGCTTGCTCAAACTCCGGAACTTCCACATAGGAGCCTGGCAGGAGGTCTGTATCTCCGCTGTCGATGACGCGCAGCTTGCGGAGCATCTGACGGATCATAACCTCGACGTGCTTGTCGTTAATTTCTACACCCTGCATGCGGTACACTTTTTGTACCTCTTGCAAAATGTAGTTGGAAACGCCGCGCATGCCGCGAACTTTGAGCATTTCTTTCGGGTCGACGGAACCTTCCGTGAGCTCGTCACCGGCACTCAGCTTGGTACCCACGGATACTTTGATCCGCGCACCGTACGGAGCCGAGTACACTTTGCTTTCCGCTTCGCCGCGGACTTCGATCTCACGACGGTCCTTGCCTTCACGAATATCGACAACTTCCCCGTCGATTTCGGAAATCACAGCCTGACCTTTTGGATTGCGCGCTTCAAACAACTCTTGAATACGCGGCAAACCTTGGGTAATGTCGTCTCCCGCAACCCCACCGGTATGGAAGGTACGCATGGTCAGCTGGGTACCCGGCTCACCAATGGACTGAGCGGCGATAATTCCAACCGCTTCTCCCACTTCCACCTCGGCTCCTGTTGCCAGGTTGCGTCCGTAGCACAGCTTGCAGACACCGTGGCTGGTGCGGCAAGCGAGTACGTTGCGGATGTAGACGCTTGTGATGCCCACTTTTTCGATATACTCGGCGACCTCTTCGGTAATTTCCTCGTTGCGGCCGACGATGATTTCATTTGTTTCCGGATGGCGCAATGTCTCGAAGCATGTGCGGCCAACCAGACGGTCAGACAGCTTCTCGATCTCTTCCCGGCCATCCTTGATCGCGGTCACGCGGATACCTTTATCGGTTCCGCAATCTTTTTCGCGGACGATCACGTCTTGGGCCACGTCTACAAGACGACGGGTCAAGTAACCCGAGTCCGCTGTACGCAGCGCCGTATCGGCGAGACCTTTCCGCGCACCGTGCGTGGAGATAAAGTACTCCAATACGGTCAGACCTTCACGGAAGTTGGATTTGATCGGCAACTCGATGATTCGGCCGGACGGGTTCGCCATCAGACCGCGCATACCAGCGAGCTGCGTGATCTGGGACACGTTACCGCGGGCACCGGAGTTCGCCATCATGAAGATCGCATTGAATTTATCCATGGACTTCATGAGAACATCGGTTACCTCATCCTTGGCTTTGGACCAGATGGAGATCACGCGGTCATAGCGCTCGTCTTCGGTAATCAGACCGCGACGGAACTGCGTCATGACAGTAGCGACCTTTTGATCCGCTTCTTCCAGAATGTCTTTCTTCTTGCCAGGCACGGCAATGTCCGCCACCGCGATGGTAATCCCCGCTTTTGTGGAGTACGTGAAGCCCAGCTCCTTGATCTTGTCGAGGATCATGGACGTTTTCATCGTGCCGAAGCGACGGAAGCATTCGGAAATGATCGTTCCCAAGAAGCCTTTTTTCACCGCACCCGGATCAGGCAGCTTCTTGATGAACTCAGGGATGTTGACGCCCTTCTCAAAAATAAAGTATTCGTCCGGAACCATGTTTTGCAGGTTCGCTTTGGTTGGGACGTTGATATACGGCAATTCTGGCGGGAAGATCTCGTTGAAAATGACTTTCCCGACAGTCGTCACGATGAGCGCGTTCTGCTGGCGCTCGGTAAAGCTGGTTTTGTTCAGGCTTTTCGCTGGCAGAGCGATGCGCGTATGCAGGCTGATATAGCCTTGCTGGTAAGCGGCAATCGCATCGTGAGGATCGCGATAGACCGTACCCTCGCCTTTGTCGCCCTCGCGTTCCAGCGTCAGGTAGTAGGAACCAAGCACCATGTCCTGGGATGGCGTTACTACCGGTTTTCCGTCTTTCGGGTTCAGGATGTTTTGCGCTGCCAGCATGAGGATGCGGGCTTCCGCCTGCGCCTCTGCAGACAACGGAACGTGAACCGCCATCTGGTCACCGTCGAAGTCCGCGTTGTATGCGGTACAAACGAGCGGATGCAGACGGATCGCGCGGCCTTCCACCAGTACCGGTTCGAAAGCCTGGATACCCAGACGGTGCAAGGTGGGGGCACGGTTCAGAAGCACGGGATGCTCGCGAATGACGTCTTCGAGAACGTCCCAGACTTCAGGCTGAACGCGCTCTACCTTGCGCTTGGCGCTCTTGATATTGTGAGCGAGCCCTTTGGAAACGAGCTCTTTCATTACGAACGGCTTGAAGAGTTCCAGCGCCATTTCTTTTGGCAGACCGCACTGGTACATCTTCAGGTTAGGGCCGACCACGATAACGGAACGACCGGAGTAGTCCACGCGCTTACCGAGCAGGTTTTGACGGAAACGCCCTTGTTTCCCTTTCAGCATATGGCTGAGAGATTTCAGCGGACGGTTACCTGGTCCAGTCACCGGACGACCGCGGCGGCCGTTGTCGATGAGCGCGTCTACCGCTTCTTGCAGCATCCGTTTTTCGTTTTGGACGATAATGTCAGGAGCACCCAGCTCAAGCAGGCGCTTCAGACGGTTGTTCCGGTTGATTACGCGACGATACAGATCGTTCAGGTCGGAAGTGGCAAAACGTCCGCCATCCAGCTGAACCATCGGACGAAGCTCTGGCGGGATAACCGGCAAAACATCCAGAACCATCCACTCTGGGCGGTTACCGGAGTTGCGGAATGCCTCCAGCACTTCCAGGCGCTTGATCGCGCGGTTGCGACGTTGGCCTTGTGCTGTTTTCAGATCTTCCTTCAGCATTTCCACATCTTTGTCCAGGTCGATTTCCGCAAGCAGACGCTTGATTGCCTCCGCTCCCATCATCGCTTGGAAAGAGTGGCCGTATTTCTCCCGGTAGTTGCGGTACTCTTTTTCCGAGAGCAGCTGCTTTTTGTCGAGCGGAGTATCGCCTGGATCGGTTACTACATAAGAAGCGAAGTAGATGACTTCTTCCAGGGAACGCGGCGACATATCGAGCACCAAACCCATCCGGCTTGGAATCCCTTTGAAATACCAGATGTGAGAAACCGGGGCAGCCAGTTCAATATGCCCCATGCGTTCACGCCGTACTTTGGCGCGGGTCACTTCCACGCCGCAACGATCGCACACGACACCTTTATAACGCACACGCTTGTACTTACCGCAATGGCACTCCCAGTCCTTGGTCGGTCCAAAGATGCGTTCGCAGAACAAGCCGTCTTTTTCCGGTTTCAGTGTGCGGTAGTTGATCGTCTCTGGCTTTTTCACTTCCCCGAAAGACCACGAACGGATCTTATCGGGGGAAGCCAAGCCGATCTTCATATATTCGAAGTTGTTCACGTCTATCACAGGGCGTTACCTCCCTTTGTACCGGAATCTTACTCGTCGTTCAAGCTTCCACCTTCGAGAACGAGGTTCAGTTTTTCACCGCTGCCTTCATCCTCGTCTTCCATTTCCCGCATTTCAATCTCCTGCTCGTCACCGGAGAGGATCTTCACGTCCATACCCAAGCTTTGCAGTTCCTTGATCAGAACCTTGAACGATTCAGGAACACCTGGCTCTGGCACGTTTTCACCTTTGACAATCGCTTCGTACGTCTTCACGCGACCCACGACGTCATCCGACTTGACGGTGAGAATTTCCTGCAAGGTGTAGGCTGCACCGTAAGCTTCCAATGCCCAAACTTCCATCTCCCCGAAACGCTGTCCGCCGAATTGGGCTTTACCACCCAACGGCTGCTGGGTAACGAGAGAGTATGGACCAGTAGAACGAGCGTGGATTTTGTCATCCACCAAGTGAGCCAGTTTCAGCATGTATACGCATCCGACCGTTACCCGACGATCGAACGGTTCACCTGTACGTCCATCGTACAAAATGGTTTTTCCATCGCGGTCGAGGCCAGCCTCTTCCAGCGTCTCGAATACTTCCGCCTGACGGGCACCGTCGAATACAGGTGTCGCCACGTGGATGCCGAGAAGCTTCGCCGCCATCCCCAGGTGCGTCTCCAATACCTGCCCGATGTTCATACGCGAAGGTACGCCCAGCGGGTTCAGGACGATTTCAACCGGAGAGCCGTCTGGCAGGAATGGCATATCCTCTTCTGGCATGATCCGCGCGATAACCCCTTTGTTACCATGTCGTCCGGCCATTTTGTCACCCACGGAAATTTTCCGTTTTTGGGCGATATAGACACGTACGAGCTGGTTTACCCCTGGAGGCAGCTCATCGCCGTTCTCGCGCGTAAATACTTTTACGTCTACGACAATACCGGAACCGCCGTGCGGTACACGCAGCGACGTGTCGCGCACTTCGCGAGCTTTTTCCCCGAAGATCGCGTGCAGGAGTCGTTCTTCCGCGGTCAGCTCGGTAACCCCTTTCGGCGTTACCTTCCCAACGAGGATATCTCCGTCCTGAATCTCTGCACCGACGCGGATAATACCGCGCTCATCCAGGTTTTTCAGAGCGTCTTCCCCGACGTTTGGAATATCGCGGGTGATTTCCTCAGGACCCAGCTTGGTGTCGCGGGCTTCGGACTCGTATTCTTCGATATGGATCGACGTATAAACGTCATCCTTCACAAGCTTCTCACTCAGGAGAATCGCATCCTCGTAGTTGTAACCTTCCCACGTCATGAACGCGACGATTACGTTACGACCCAGTGCCAATTCACCTTTTTCAGTGGAAGGACCGTCTCCGATGATATCGCCTTTTTCCACCCAGTCACCGCGTCTGACGATCGGACGTTGGTTGATGCAGGTACCTTGGTTGGAACGGATAAACTTGTGCAGTTTGTACTTGTCGATATCTCCGGCTACTTTCTTGCCGTCGATTTCCTGATAGCGGCGAACCCAGATTTCGCGAGCGGTTACGCGCTCCACTTGCCCCGGATGCTTCGCGACGATCGCAACCCCGGAGTCTTGTGCTGCTTTGTGCTCCATCCCTGTACCGACGAACGGTGCTTGCGGGATCAAAAGCGGAACGGCCTGCCGCTGCATGTTGGAACCCATCAGCGCGCGGTTCGCGTCATCGTTCTCCAGGAACGGAATGAGCGCCGTCGCAACGGATACAACCTGCTTAGGCGATACGTCCATGAAATCTACCTTGTCGCGCGGCACGCTCAGGATCTCGCCTTTGCGACGGCAGATAACCATGTCGTTGACAAAGCGTCCATCCTCGTCGAGCGGTTGGTTTGCCTGCGCCACGTTGTACACATCTTCTTCATCCGCCGTCAAATAGACGATGTCGTTCAGCACAAAACCTGTTTCCGGATCGACCTTGCGGCGCGGTGTTTCGATGAAGCCGTAGTCGTTGATGCGCGCAAAGGACGACAGCGAGTTAATCAAACCGATGTTCGGACCCTCCGGCGTCTCAATCGGACACATACGGCCATAGTGAGAATGGTGAACGTCGCGGACTTCGAAGCCTGCGCGCTCACGCGTCAAACCGCCCGGTCCGAGAGCGGACAGACGGCGTTTGTGCGTCAGTTCGGCCAACGGGTTCGTCTGGTCCATGAACTGGGACAGCTGCGAGCTTCCGAAGAACTCCTTCAGCGACGCGATCACTGGACGGATGTTAATCAGAGCCTGCGGCGTAATCTGGTTCTGATCCTGAATGGACATGCGCTCGCGCACCACGCGTTCCATACGGGACAAACCGATACGGAACTGGTTTTGCAAAAGCTCACCCACGGAACGCAGACGACGGTTGCCCAAGTGGTCAATATCGTCCGTGGAACCGACACCGTGCAGCAGGTTCATGAAGTAGTTGATCGCCGATACGATGTCCGCCGGCGTAATATGCTTGACAGATTTATCTACATTCCCGTTTCCAATCACCTTGATGATCTTGCCATCTTCAGTCGGAGAGAAAATATTGATGGATTGCAGACGAATCGTATCCTCTTCCAAAACGCCGCCATGCGTGCGAACGTCCAGATAGCCGACGTTGCCTTCGAGCGCTGGCAGGATGCGATCCAGTAGACGACGGTCAATCATTTGACCGGCTTCGGCCAAAATTTCACCTGTCGTGGTATCGACCAATGTCTCAGCCAGACGCTGGTTGTACAGACGGTTTTTCAGATGAAGCTTCTTGTTCATTTTGTAACGACCTACAGATGCCAGGTCATAGCGCTTTGGATCGAAGAAGCGAGAGATCAAGAGGCTCTTCGCGTTTTCGACAGTCGGCGGCTCGCCCGGACGAAGGCGCTCGTAAATTTCGATGAGCGCTTTTTCCGTAGAATCAGTGTTGTCTTTTTCCAGCGTGTTCTTGATGTACTCATCTTCACCCAGCAAGTTGAGAATCTCAATGTCGGAACCAAAGCCAAGTGCACGCAAAAGAACCGTTACCGGGATTTTTCGCGTACGGTCGATGCGGACATAAATCACGTCTTTCGCATCGGTCTCCAGCTCCAGCCACGCACCCCGGTTCGGGATTACCGTAGCTGTAAACGTCTGCTTGCCGTTTTTGTCCACTTTGGTGTTGTAATATACACTGGGGGAACGAACAAGCTGGCTGACGATTACGCGCTCAGCACCATTAATAATGAAGGTTCCCGTTTCGGTCATGAGCGGGAAATCCCCCATGAAGACTTCTTGTTCCTTCACTTCTCCCGTCTCTTTGTTCAACAAACGTACCTTCACACGCAGAGGCGCCGCATAGGTGACGTCACGTTCTTTCGACTCGTCAACATCGTACTTCGGCTCTCCCAAACTGTAGTCGATAAACTCCAGCACGAGATTGCCAGTGAAGTCCTGGATTGGCGAAATGTCTTGGAACATCTCACGGAGCCCCTCATCAAGGAACCATTGGTAGGACTTTTGCTGAATCTCGATGAGATTTGGAAGGCCCAGCACTTCGTTAATACGTGAATACGTACGACGCTGGCGGTGTCGGCCACTTTGAATCACTTTACCTGCCAACTTATTCACCCCTCAGGTTGTGTTTTCACACATAGAAACTTGGCATTCGGCAATCTTGCAATTGCGAGCGAACACCTTAAAATAAAAATGGGTTAAAGCAGCATCAACCATTTTTAACCCAGAGAAAATCTATTTTAAAAGAATTCCCATGTTTTTACACAAACATTCCTCTTTCAGGAAAAAAGTAGAAACGCTTGACAAACAGGGAATTGCTGAAAAATAGACATTTATCCCATATTGACATTTTATAATGTTACCACAATCAAATATTCACGTCAAGAAAACTTTTCTAAGGATTGTCGCTTGACTATTTGATTGCCCGGAAGATGGAGTATCCCTTTTCCCGATCCACTTCTATCACTTCGCGGTAGGTCTGTTGCAGCTTTTTGAAAGCAGACGGAGCGCCTTGCTTTTTCTGAATCACTATCCACATTTCTCCGCCCTCGCCAAGCAGCTCATACCCTTCCGTAAAAATCCGGTGGACAATTTCCTTGCCCGCCCGAATCGGCGGATTGGTCAAAATGATGTCGTACTGTTCGCCTTGCACGGCACTGTACACATCACTGACCCGCACCTCCACATTTTTGATCCCGTTTCTTTCGGCATTCCGACGAGCCAGGTCAACCGCACGCTCATTCACGTCGATCATCGTCACCCGCCCCCGATCCGCAAGCAAGGCAGCCGTCAAGCCGATCGGCCCATAGCCGCAGCCCACATCCAGCACGCGGGCATGACTGTCGATCTCCATGGTCTCGATGAGCAATACACTCCCAAAGTCAATCCGGTCGCGGGAAAAAACACCTGCGTCCGTGATAAAACGCAGCTCCTTCCCGCGCAGCACAAACGAAAACTGCTGCTCGTCATGCGCCGCTCCGGGTCGATTGGTGTAATAGTGATCTGCCACGTGTGCTTCTCCCTTCCTCATCGATTGAAAACACTCGCCGTCCCCTTACAGAAAAACCCCCTGCCGCAGGCAAGGGGAATTTCTAAAGAAAGCTAACTTACTTCACTTCTACTTGTGCGCCAGCTTCTTCGAGTTTTGCTTTGAGAGATTCTGCTTCTTCTTTGGAAACGCCCTCTTTGAGTGTTTTTGGAGCGTTGTCTACCAGGTCTTTTGCTTCTTTCAGACCCAGACCAGTCAGTTCGCGAACCACTTTGATTACGTTGATTTTGGAAGCGCCGCCGCTTACCAGAGTTACAGTGAATTCAGTTTGCTCAGCAGCCGCTTCAGCAGCGCCACCAGCAACTACAGCTACAGGAGCAGCAGCAGTTACGCCGAATTCTTCTTCGATTGCTTTTACCAGGTCGTTCAGTTCGAGAACGGACATGCCTTTAATGGCTTCCAAGATTTGCTCTTTAGACATTTTGAAATCCTCCATTCATGGAATAGTATTGGTGTAAGCTTTACCCGATCAGACGATTACGCGCCTTGACCTTCTTTTTGCTCGGCCACTGCTTTGATTGCCAACGCAACGTTGCGCATTGGAGCTTGCAGGACGGAGAGAAGCATGGACAAGAGACCTTCGCGGGAAGGAAGAGTTGCCAGTGCTTTGATTTGCTCTGCACCAACTACTTTGCCTTCGATCACGCCACCCTTGATTTCCAGCTTTTCGTTTTTCTTCGCGAATTCCGCGATGATTTTTGCTGGAGCGACAACATCGTCTTTGGAGAACGCCAGAGCGTTCGGGCCAGTCAGATATTGATCCAGTTCAGTCAGGTTTTCCTTCGCTGTAGCCAGACGAGTCAGGGAGTTTTTCAACACCTGGAACTCAACACCAGCTTCGCGCAGTTGTTTGCGGAGCTCGGTAACTTGGGCTACAGTCAGACCGCGGTAGTCAGCCACCACTGTGGTTTGGCTCTCGCGGAGCTTGGTTGCGATTTCGTTGATCGCTTGTACCTTTTCTTCACGAATAACGGTTGGACGAATTTCTGCCATTGTTTACACCTCCCGTGCTCTAATCCTGGAAAAAGAAGAATGCCCTCGCAGACATCACGAGGGCATAATGCTCTATCGTCAAAGGAAATCCACATTTCCTTATTCGTACATTACACGCCTCGGAGGGATATTAAGCGTTACTCTTGCAAGTACCGCACCTTCTGTCTACGGCATATTCTTTTCGTCAACAGGAACTATCTTAACAACTCCCCAAAAGGAAGTCAAGCGTCATTATTTTACAGCTACGCGTACACCAGGACCCATTGTAGAGCTCAGGGTTACATTTTTCATGTAAACACCTTTTGCTGCAGCCGGTTTCGCACGGTTCAGCGCTTCTGTCAGAGCAGCCAGGTTTTCAGCCAGCTTGTCAGCGTCGAAGGACACTTTTCCGATCGGAGCGTGGATGTTACCAGCCTTGTCTACGCGGTACTCGATTTTACCGGCTTTGATTTCGTTAACCGCTTTGGTTACATCGAAAGTAACTGTACCGGTTTTAGGGTTTGGCATCAGGCCTTTTGGACCGAGTACACGACCCAATTTCCCTACTTCACCCATCATGTCAGGAGTAGCTACTACGACGTCAAAGTCGAACCAGCCACCTTGGATTTTCGCGATCATGTCTGCATCGCCTACGAAGTCAGCGCCAGCAGCTTCCGCTTCTTTTGCTTTTTCGCCTTTTGCAAATACAAGAACGCGTTGTACTTTACCAGTACCGTGTGGCAATACTACAGCGCCACGGATTTGTTGGTCAGCACGTTTCGGGTCTACACCCAAACGGAACGCCGCTTCAACGGTTTCGTCGAATTTGGCAGTAGCTGCTTTTTTCACCAGCTCAATACCTTCCACGACTTCGTATACTTTGTTTTTATCAACGAGCTTTACAGCCTCTTGATACTTTTTGCCTTTTTTAGCCATGATAAAAATCTCCCTTCAATGTGGTCGTAGCGGTTAATCCTCCCACAGACAGGGGGGCACAACGTCTGTGCCCCCTTGCACTCAAGACAATTAGTCTTCGATTACGATACCCATGGAACGAGCAGTACCTTCCACCATGCGCATAGCCGCTTCTACGGATGCAGCATTCAGGTCAGGACGCTTCAGTTCAGCGATTTCGCGAACCTTATCACGTTTCAGCGTAGCAACCTTTGTTTTGTTTGGTACGCCAGAACCGGACTCGATACCAGCAGCTTTCTTCAACAGAACAGCAGCTGGAGGAGTTTTGGTGATAAAGGTGAAAGAGCGGTCTTCAAACACGGTGATTTCCACCGGGATAATCATACCAGCTTCGCTCTCTGTACGAGCATTGAATTCTTTACAGAACCCCATGATGTTTACACCAGCTTGACCGAGAGCCGGACCTACTGGAGGTGCAGGATTCGCTTTACCTGCTGGGATTTGTAATTTAATTACGCGGATAACCTTCTTAGCCACGTAAGACACCTCCTTACTTCACATGTGGTTATTGCGGGGGAATGCCCCCTCCCACCGTTTTATGAAAGTCTCGCAAAAGACTTTCGATCTATAGTGAGAGTGCAAGAAACCCCAAATATGGTTGTGGGATTGTTAAAACAAAATGAAATGTACCACATAGCGCGATACTTTTCAAGTTGAATCCTAATCCAATTTTTGAACTTGTGTAAAGTCTAGCTCTACCGGTGTTTCGCGACCGAAGATGTCCACCAATACGCGAACCTTCTGTCTGTCGGGGTGAATCTCGATAATCTCCCCGGTGCGATTAGAAAACGGACCATCTGTGACGCGCACCATATCACGGAGAGCAAAATCGACTCTGATCTTGGGAATTTCGATCCCCATTTGCTTGAGAATCGTATCGGCCTCTTCAGGACGCAGCGCTGTCGGCTTGGAGCCAGCGCCCGTGGATCCGACAAAGCCGGTAACCCCAGGAGTGTTGCGCACGACATACCAAGAGTCGTCCGTCATCACCATTTCAACAAGGACGTATCCAGGAAACACTTTTTTCGTGACGGTGCGCTTTTTGCCATCCTTGGTCTCCACCTCTTCTTCAGTGGGAACGAGAACGCGAAAGATCTTGTCTTCCATGCCCATCGACTCGACGCGCTTCTCTAGGTTCGTCTTGACCTTGTTTTCGTAACCTGAGTACGTATGAACGACATACCATGCTTTTTCCATATCCACCAGGACGTTACCCGTCCGTCCCTCCTAAGACTTGCAAAATTACGTTCCTAGAATCAAATCGATCAAGCGCGAGATTCCCAAATCAACGACGAAGAAGAATATTGCCAGAAGCACAACCGTAACGAGAACAACGATTGTATATGTCGTCAACTCCTTACGATTCGGCCAACGGACTTTCTTTAGTTCGGACATGACGTCGCCGAAGAAATCACCGGTACGGCGAAAACTGGCTCCGATTCGTGCTAAAAAACCCACTTTGCCACCCCCTGACTTCGTCGCATCAACCATTACTTCGTCTCGCGATGAAGGGTTTGCTTCTTGTCACGGGAGCAATACTTTTTCAGCTCAACACGTTCAGTAGTGGTGCGCTTGTTTTTTGTGGAGATATAGTTACGCTCGCCACACTCGGTGCACGCCAACGTGATGTTTACTCGCATTTATTGCCACCTCCATCTCATTTCAAACCTGCTATTCGCTAAAAGTACCAAATGATAAATAGTACGGGAAAACCGCTACTTTTTCCTGACCATTTCATTTATCCACGTAACCATAGAAAAGAGAGATAAGAGTCTATGGCTACCTAAATAAATTTATCATACCGAAAAACCCATGTCAACAAAGCTGCTTGACAACAGGAAAACATTTTGTTCCAGAGGTCCGCCAGCATTTTGCTGAAAAAGGCTTGGCTTGTAAAATAAAAAAGAGATTCTCTGATCTACAGATGAATCTCCCTGCCTTCCAAATATCGCTCCAGTTTACGTTTGACGCGTTGCAGAGCGTTGTCGATCGATTTCACATGCCGCTTCAGCTCGACGGCAATCTGCTGATACGATCTCCCATCCAGGTAGAGCATCAGGACCTGCCGCTCCAAATCGCTCAAGATTTCGCTCATCTTGCCTTCGATATCATCGAACTCTTCGCGATTGATAAACAATTCCTCCGGGTCCGTAACCTTGGTGCCCGAAATCACATCCAGCAGAGTCCGGTCAGAATCCTCGTCATAGATCGGCTTGTCCAGCGAAACGTACGAGTTGAGCGGAATGTGCTTCTGTCTGGTCGCCGTCTTGATCGCCGTGATGATTTGGCGAGTAATGCAAAGCTCGGCAAACGCCTTGAACGACGTGAGCTTGTCCCCTCGGAAGTCGCGAATGGACTTGTA
The DNA here is from genome assembly GCF_051967035.1 of Brevibacillus sp. SAFN-007a. Taxonomy (NCBI): domain Bacteria; kingdom Bacillati; phylum Bacillota; class Bacilli; order Caryophanales; family Paenibacillaceae; genus Brevibacillus; species Brevibacillus sp. SAFN-007a. Next base: position 44,415 of record NZ_JBQCKK010000019.1, read on the forward strand.
CAGACCGATCATGCCTTCCTGTACGATATCTTCGCGGTCAGCCCCAATAAGAAAATAGGATCTTGCTTTGGCACGCACAAAGTTCTTGTACTTGTTAATCAAGTATTCCAGAGCTTCGGCATCATTATCGCGAACCAGGTCGACCACTTCTTCGTCGGTCATTAGTTCATATTGGGCATGTTTTAACTCCTTGAGGTCAACACTCACAAATGATCCCTCCGCCAACCGGTTTCTCCAAGCTAGCGCTATTATACATGATGCCGTAAAATAGCGTCAACCGAATCCAATTTATTCTCTTCTCCACTTTTCGAATATTTTCGCTATTTCGTCATCGAGCGCAATCCGTTTGGAGAACCGTTCTTCCCGTGTTTTTTCGACCTGTTGCTTGATTTCTTTGTCGGCATTTTCCATATCCAACAATAGCTCCCGCGCGGATTTGCGCAAGGCTCCCTGCCCGAAAATAACCCGCTGGGACGTATAATCCGAGGTCGCTACATAAATTTGTCGATTTTTTTGGTGAAACGTGGAGACAAGCTGCTCGATTTTTTCGTCAGCCGTCTCCTTTTTCTTCGTAAAGTAGATTTCCACCAGGTAATCTTCCATTTGCCGACCGATGCCAGGCACGTTATACGCGTCAAACACGATGATGACTTTTGTCCCGGTATAGCTTTGGTATTCCGCCATTTTGGAGATCAACTGATCGCGCGCCTCGTCCATCCGCTCCTGCTCCTTCAGAAGGCGCAGCTCAGGCCAGGCACCGATGATATTGTAGCCGTCCACAATCAACAGCGGCTTGGCTTTTCGTTTTGCCATCTCACTTCACCCGCATCGGAAGAGGACTCCTGGAGCGATATACTTCATACATCAGCAAAGCGGCAGCCACCGACGCATTCAAGGAGGTGACGTGGCCAACCATGGGGAGGCTGTAGAGAAAATCACAGTTTTCCCGCACGAGACGACTCATCCCTTTTCCTTCGCTGCCGATGACAACGGCGAGCGGCATGGTGTAATCGCCCTGCCGGAAGTCCTGCTTGGCGCTGGCGTCCGTTCCCGCAATCCAGACTCCACGCTCCTTCAGCTCCTCCATCGTGCGCACCAGATTGGTGACGCGCGCTACAGGCACATAGTTGATCGCTCCCGCTGACGCTTTTGCCACGGTCGCTGTCAGGCTGACGGAGCGACGCTTGGGAATGACGATGCCATGCGCTCCCACCGCATCAGCGGTACGCATGATCGACCCCAGATTGTGCGGGTCCTCCAGCTCGTCCAGCAACAAAAGAAACGGCTGCTCGCCCTTTTCCTCGGCCCGTTTCAAAATGTCGTCCACTTCCACGTAATCGTAAGCTGCGACAGAGGCCACGACTCCCTGGTGGTTGTCCGTCGACACAAGCTGGTCCAGCTTTTTGCGGTTGGCTGTCGTCACAATGACCCCCTGCTCCTTGGCCAACGCAAAAACAGGTGCCATCAAGCTTTTGTTGGTCCCTTCCGCAATCCAGATCTTATTGATCGTGCGCCCGGAACGCAACGCCTCAATCACGGGGTTTTTCCCCAAAATCCACTCTTCACTCATGCTTACTCTCCTTCCACAATCGCAAACGCCTGTTGCACAATTTCTGCGATCCGCTCTTCTTTTCCACACAAATACAGGTACCCAATCAACGCTTCAAAAGCCGTGGCATGCCGGTAGTCGATAATATCGGCATTTTTGGCGGTGGAGCCTGACTTGGCATTCCGCCCCCGCTTGACCACATTCAGCTCTTCCTCCGGCAAAGTCGGCATCAACGCCAGCAGTACGTTGGCCTGGGCTTTGGCGGAAACGTAACGATTGGCCGCCTTGTGGAGCTGGTTCGGTTTAACCAGCCCCTTGGCGATCAAATGGTACCGCACGCAATGCGCGTAGGTCGCATCGCCCAGAAAGGCGAGCACGAGCGGATTGGTCAGGTTCGGATCTCGGGTCAGTTCTTCTTTTTGCATCTAGCTTCTTCGGCCCCTTATTTTCGACGCCAGCGAACGCCTTGTGGCGTGTCCTCCAGCACGATTCCTTTTGCCGCGAGCAGGTCGCGGATTTCGTCAGAACGGGCAAAGTTTCTCGCTTTGCGCGCCTCTGTGCGCTCTGCGATCAGCGCTTCGATCTCGCTGTCCACCAATTCCTGCTCCGCCGCAATCTCAAGCCCGAGAACGTCTGTCAATTCCACGAGCAGCTCCATGTAGGCGCGCACTTCTTTGGCTCCTACATGTTGGTGGCGCACGTACAGGTTCGCTTCCTTCACCACGTCAAAAATCACCGTGATCGCGTTGGCTGTATTCAAATCGTCATCCATTTCGGTGACGAACCTTTTTCGCAGTTCTGCAAGGATGCGCGCTTGTTCCCCAGCCTGACCGTTCGGCTCTTCGTCCCTTGCCGTTTCCAGGCGATGGGAGAGGTTCGTATACGCCGTTTTGATGCGCTCCAGGCCGTTTGCTGCTTGCTCCAGCAGCTCTTCACTGAAGTTGATCGGGTTGCGGTAGTGGCCTTGCAGCATGAAGAAACGAATCAGCTGGCCGCCAAATTTTTCGACGAGATCACGAGTGAGCAAAAAGTTTCCGAGGGATTTCGACATTTTCTCGTTGTCGATGGTAAGCATGCCGTTGTGCAGCCAGTAGCGGGCAAACACCTTTCCGGTAAAGCACTCGGACTGGGCGATTTCATTTTCGTGGTGCGGGAACACCAGATCAGATCCGCCTGCGTGAATGTCGATCTGCTCGCCCAAAAACTTCAGGGCCATGGCCGAACATTCGATGTGCCAGCCTGGTCGACCCTCGCCCCACGGGCTGTTCCAGCTGACTTCGCCCTCCTTCGCCGACTTCCAGAGCGCGAAGTCGAGCGGATGCTCTTTTTTCTCGTTAATTTCTACGCGCGCGCCTGCTTGCAAGTCGTCCAGCGGCTGGTGCGAAAGCTTGCCGTATTCCTGAAAACGTCCCGTGCGGAAATAGACGTCGCCTTCGCTCTCATAGGCGTAGCCCTTTTCGATCAGCCCTTCTACGAACGAAATGATCTCCGGAATCGTCTGCATGACGCGCGGTTGAATGTCAGGCGGCAGCACGTTCAACGCACGCAGGTCCTCATTGTACGCATCGGTGTAGCGGTCGGCCACTTCCTTGACTGTCGTTCCTTCCTGATTCGCCACCCGAATCAGCTTGTCGTCCACATCCGTGATGTTTTGCACAAACGTCACTTCATAGCCGCGGTATTTCAGATAACGGCGAAGCGTGTCGAACACAATGGCCGGACGGGCGTTTCCGATGTGAATATAGTTGTATACGGTCGGACCGCATACGTACATCTTCACCTTGCCCGGCTCCAATGTGACGAACGGTTCCTTTCGTCTTGTCATCGTATTAGTCAGTTGAATGCCCATGATTTTTTTTATCCTCCCTCAGAAGCTCCAATTCTTTGCGCAATTGATCGATTTCCTTTTGCATCAGACGAATCGTGTCTGCAACCGGGTCAGGCATGTTGACGTGATCCAGATCGTGTTTGACGCGTTTGCCATCCTGAATGACGATGCGCGCTTTAATCCCTACTACGGTCGAGTTGGGCGGCACTTCCTGCAAGACGACGGCGCCAGCCCCTATCTTTGAATTATCGCCAATTTTGAAAGAACCCAACACTTTTGCCCCGGTCGCGATAATGACATCGTTGCCGATTGTCGGATGGCGCTTGCCTTTTTCCTTGCCGGTTCCCCCAAGCGTGACACCCTGATAGATGGTGACATTGTCGCCGATTTCGCATGTCTCCCCGATGACCACTCCCATGCCGTGATCGATAAACAACCCTCTGCCGATCCGCGCTCCGGGATGAATTTCGATCCCCGTGAAAAAGCGGGTAATCTGCGAGACAACCCGTGCCAGTGTACACCAGTTGGCCTTCCAGAGCTTGTGGGCAATCCGGTGCCCCCATATGGCGTGCAAGCCTGAATAGGTCATGACAACTTCCAATGTACTGCGTGCTGCCGGGTCTCTTTCAAATACAGCCCGAATGTCATCTTTCATCTGTGCGAACATAGTTGGGTGGCACCTCCTGCCTGGATTTTTTGCTGGATTGGTTTTTCGCTGAAAAAGAAAAACGCCTCCACCCCTTCCATCAAGAAGGGGCAGAGACGGGGTTTACCGCGGTTCCACTCTGCTTAGATCGTTTTCATCCGGCCAAAAGCCAGTCGCACGACCTCGCTCTACATCCCGATAACGGCGGGAACCGATGGCACCTACTGATGTCGTCCAAACAGTCAGACACGTTCAGCTCACTGCTCACAGGCGCATTTCCGGACAGGGCACGCTGGATGGCTCTCACCTTTCCATCCTCTCTGTAAACGTGTATCCTGCCGTACTTCTCCTGATCGTCGCATTCACATTTATATCGCTGGCCCTTTTTACAGGCTATTTTCCATTGGCAATCACACGCTGGGCACGCGCCAATACTTTTTCGCGTCCGAGCAAATACAACGTCTCCGCCAAGTCGCGACCGTGCGCTTGGCCCGTTGTGCCGACACGGATGGGCATGAACAGCGCCTTCCCTTTTTGGCCCGTTTCCTTTTGCACGTCCTTCAGCACCGCTTTGATGACATCCACATTATATGCATCCTGGGCCGACAGGTGTTTCACAAAAGAAGCGAGGACTTCCGGAAGCTGCGGTTCTTTCAGCACCATGGTCGCTTCTTCATCGTACACCACTTCGTCCAGGAAGAAAAGAGCGGCCAGGGGAACGATTTGGGCACAGTAGGACATTTGCTCCTGATACAGCGCGACAATGCTGCGCACCCACTCCCGTCTCTCATCAGACAGCGTTTCTTCGATGAAGCCCGCCTTTTGCAGATGCGGGATGCACATATCTGTAATCAGATCAAGCGGCTGGCGTTTCAGGTAGTAGTTGTTCATCCAGTTCATTTTGGTCGCGTCGAATACGGCTGGCGATTTGCTCACCCGCTCCATGGAGAACAGCTTGACCAAATCGTTCATGAGGAAAATCTCCTCTTCGCCGCCTGGGGACCATCCTAACAGAACGAGGAAGTTCACGATCGCCTCTGGCAGGAAGCCCAGATCGCGGTATTGCTCGATGAATTGCAAAATGCTTTCATCGCGCTTGGACATTTTTTTGCCATCCTGGTTGAGGATGAGCGCCAAGTGGGCAAATTCCGGTGGTTCCCAGCCGAAAGCTTCGTAGATCATCAATTGGCGGGGCGTGTTGGACAGATGCTCCTCACCGCGAATGACGTGGCTGATTTTCATCAGGTAGTCGTCGATCACGACAGCGAAGTTGTAGGTAGGGATACCGTCCGGACGGCAAATGACGAAGTCGCCCATTTCGCTGGAGTTGAATGTCACCTGGCCGCGGATCAGATCGTTGACTACGTATTCGCGGTTATCCGGCACAAGGAAATGAATGGATGGCACGCGGCCTTCCGCCTCGTATTGCGCGCGCTGCTCTTCTGTCACATGGCGATGCTTCTCCAGAATACGCGGAGTTTCTCCACGCGCCAACTGTTCTTCGCGCTCGGCATCCAGCTCTTCCTTGGTCGCGTAACAGTAGTACGCCTTGCCTTCCGCAAGCAGTTGATCGATATATTTACGGTAAATGTCCAATCTCTCGGTTTGACGATACGGGCCGTAGGGGCCGCCCACATCGGTGCCTTCTTCCCATTCAATTCCGAGCCATTTCAAGTTCTTCATTTGCTCTTCATCGGCATTTTCCTTATTGCGCGTTTGGTCCGTATCCTCGATCCGAACGATAAACGAACCGCCGTGATGTTTGGCAAACAGATAGTTAAAAAGCGCTGTTCGCGCACCGCCGATGTGCAAATGCCCCGTAGGACTCGGCGCATAACGCGTGCGGATTTCTTTCGCCATTTTTAGCACCATCCTTGTGAATGTAAAAGGCTATGATCCTTCATGAATACGTTTCTAAGGCTTTATGTTACACCTTAGTCCCTTTACTTGACAAGCAAGCAGACAGCCTGGGCCGCGATTCCTTCTCCTCTTCCCGTAAAACCGAGCTTTTCCGAAGTCGTCGCCTTCACGTTTACCTGAGAGGCGTCCTCTGCCTCCAGTACGCGGGCAATCACTTCGCGCATTTGCGGTATGTACGGAGCCATTTTCGGCGCTTGCGCGATAATCGTCGCATCTACATTGCCCAGGCGATAGCCGCGTTCTTTGGCCAGCTTCCACACATGCTCCAGCAAAACGACGCTGTCAGCCCCCTTGAAGGCCGGGTCCGTATCCGGGAAGTGACGACCGATGTCGCCTTCGCCAATCGCTCCGAGAATTGCGTCGCTGATGGCGTGCAGCAGCACGTCGGCGTCGGAATGGCCCAGCAAGCCTTTTTCATACGGAATGGTGACGCCGCCGATGATGCACGGACGGCCTTCCACCAGTTGATGCACATCAAATCCTTGACCAATACGCATGAATTACTCTCCCCTTCGCTTACGCATAATCGCTTCGCCGAGCCACAGGTCATCCGGCGTCGTAATCTTAATATTCTCATAGCTTCCCTGCATGACGGACACAGGATGCCCCAGCCATTCGACCAGCATCGCGTCATCCGTACCGAGCTTGCCCGCTTTTTGTGCCGCCTCATGCGCTTCTCGCAGCAAAGACATACGAAAAGCTTGTGGGGTCTGAACCGCCCACAAGCTTTCCCGTGCCGGGGTAGCCTCCACAAGTCCTGTAGCCCCCACCACTTTTATCGTATCCTTGACAGGAACGGCCATGATCGTAGCCTGATCGCGCCGCACCTGCCGGAGCATGTCGCTGATTTGCTGCTGTGTGACAAAAGGCCGCGCAGCATCGTGAACGAGCACGTAGGTACAGGATGAATCCAGCGATGCCAGGCCGTTTCGGACGCTGTCCTGCCGCTCGGCGCCGCCCAGGGTGACGGTTACTTGCAGCTGTTCCGCATCAATCAGGGCCAGCACATCGGCGTAATCCGCTTCATTCACGACCAGGACGATCTGGTCGATCTCCTGATGGGAAGCGAACAGGCGAACGGTGTGAGCCAAGATCGGCTCTCCTGCCAGCGGCAACCACAATTTGTTTCGTTGACCGCCCATTCTTTTGCCGGAACCGGCAGCAACGATCACGACCCCCGTACTCACGTTTTCCTTCCTCTCCCGTCTTGCGCTTCTCGTCTTACAGCGCTCTTTCCAACAGCTTCGGCTTGGCGAAAATCATCCGTCCTGCCGAAGTTTGCAGCACGCTGGTAACCAATACGTCCACGTCGTTGCCGATGTATTCGCGTCCGCCTTCCACGACGATCATCGTGCCGTCGTCGAGGTAAGCCACGCCCTGACCGTGCTCTTTGCCGTCCTTGATGACCTGCACGTTCATTTCTTCCCCCGGCAACACGACCGGCTTCACGGCGTTGGCCAAATCGTTGATGTTCAATACCGCCACGCCTTGCAGCTCGCATACCTTGTTCAGATTGAAGTCGTTGGTGACAACTTTTCCGTTCATGACCTTCGCCAGCTTAATCAGCTTGCTGTCCACTTCGGATACTTCTTCAAAGTCGCCTTCCCAAATCTGCACCTTGACTTTCATTTCCTTCTGAATCTTGTTGAGGATGTCCAGACCACGGCGGCCGCGGTTGCGCTTCAATACATCCGAGGAATCCGCGATGTGCTGAAGCTCCTCCAGGACAAAGCCCGGTATGACCAGCACGCCCTCCAAAAAGCCCGTGCGGCAAATATCGGCAATGCGTCCGTCAATAATGACGCTCGTATCCAAAATCTTGTACTCGACATTCGTCGTCGCAGTAGCCTGTTCCTTTTTCTTATCCTTGCGTCCAATCGAGAAAACCGACATAATCTCGTCCCGCTTGCGAAAACCTACCTGGAAGCCCAGGTAGCCGAGCAACCCGGAAACAACCAGTGGCAACAGATCACCTATTAGCGGAATCGGAATTTTACTGATGGGCAGGAATAATAAAAAGGCAACAATAAGACCACTAATCAACCCCATCGCTCCGAACATCACGTCAACAATCGGCATTTTGACGAGCGTCTCTTCTCCCCAGCGAACCACTCTCAAAATGTAGTCCAAAAGCCGATTAGCCAAAAAGAAGAACAGAATGGCACCCAGTACCGCCCCCATATATTGCGCTCCAGCAACTACTCCAAAGTTCAACAGCGGGTTGAGCAGCGAAAACAGCTCGGTACCGTATTGATACCCCAAGCCACCGCCAACCAAGACAAAAAAGATTTTTCCTATGCGGCGTACCATGCCTTCACCTCCTTTTATTAATATAGACAGAAGCCTATGAGTAAAACCCTGTTTCTTTCCAAATCGCGAAATTGCTTCATTATCGCTTTCCCTCACTATAGCAAAAATGATTTTACGCTGTCAAATAGCCAAAGATTTTAACATAGTTGTCATTTTCCCGTCAACATCAAACACCCGTTTCCTTCCCGGGCAAATTGACAGCGGCCTGGCTCCCTTCTTATAATGGCAGTAACACAATGGGCGAAAATTGTGACGATAAAAACAGCTTAAAGCAGAGGTGAATCGATATGGACAAACGAACTGTAGACGACTTTCAAACGCAAGTATCCGAGCTTTTGATCCGACATCGAAGCGTACTGGATGTCATGTCCAAAGTTCAGGAAACGGCATCTCGCATCAACCGCTCCCTGACGAAAGCCATCACCGAATGCGGCTGTGTTGAAGTGGTAGCCAAAAAGCAAACCTACGACGCAAGCAAAAACCTGGAGGAGAACAAGTCCCACCTGGACACTCACTTTAACGGCCCGCTATGCGAGCATTGTCGCGACGTAGTTACAGCAGAGCTTGGCAAAAACCTGTTTTACCTGACCGCCTTGTGCAACATTACGGACATCAAGCTGGAGGACGTTTTGCAAAAAGAGTCCAACCGGCTGAATACGCTGGGCGTGTTCAACCTTTCTTAACTCTCCACTCGTAATACGAATGAACGTCAAAAAAAGTTGCATACAGAAGCGAAAAACCCGCACACGAAGCGCGGGTTTTTTTCTTGCAGCTTTATTCAAATGGCACCGATTCTTCTTCCTTGTTTTTGCGCTTGCGTAATTTTTTGACGAGAAAGTCAACGTTTTTTTTTATTCCGTACAGCGCATAGACGGCAAGCGGCAGGAAGACGATTTTAGGAAACTGCTGCGGATACTTGATCGCAACCACTACGACAATGGCGATAATGATCGGCGTAATCCAGTAGGCCGATTTGGGAATCCCGACCTTCTTGAAGTTCGGGTACTTGACCTTCGATACCATGAGGAAAGCCAGAAGCAACATGCTCACCGCAAGCAGTACCGGATGGAAAATCTGATGATACAGCGCCAGCGTCGCCAAGACACCGCCGGCAGCCGTGATCGGCAGCCCGATGAAATACCCCGGAACTCCGGCCGTAACATTGAACCGGGCCAGACGGAGCGCGCCACAGATCGGGAAGATGGCGGTAACGAAAATTCCCAGTAAATCGAAGTGTTGCAGAACAACAACATACATGATGAAAGCCGGAGCTATCCCAAACGTAATGACGTCAGAAAGCGAATCGAGTTCTTTTCCAAATTCACTTTGCGCATTCAGCATACGAGCGACGCGTCCATCCAGCCCGTCTGCCAGCATGCCGATAATCACGGTAATCGCCGCGTAATCGACGTATTGATCGCCTCGAAACGCAAGTATGATTGCCAAGACTCCCAGAAACAAGTTGCTTACGGTTAGCATGTTCGGCAACGATTTCACGAACATAGACTACCTCCTGATTTCTTTTGCAGAGGAGACAGTGTATCCTGTCCAGCTTGCTGTTACTTCCAAGTCCCCTGGGCAAATGTTGAATAACAAATAATGCCTTTATCCTATTCTACTTTAAATGTGCCTGTCAATGAACACTTGTTCCTGAATCCGTTTCAGGCCCTCCTTGATCGCCCGGGCGCGAACCTCGCCAATCCCTTCGACCTCGTCTAATTCCTGAATGGTCGCCATCATAATTCTCGGCAAATAATGGAAATGTCCTACCAGATTGGCGATGATAGAAAGTGGCAATCTGGGGATTTTGTATAAAATCCGGTATCCTCTGGGCGACACCGACTCTTCCAGCATACTGACGCTCGGGGAAAAGCCGAGAACACGCAGGAAAGACCCCAGCTCCAGCACCTCCTCGGAGCTTAGCTTGTTCATCTCGCGCAATACGGCGTCTGGAGCGTGCGCCACGTCTTTGACGTAGTCGCGAATGAGCATATGCGCTTCTTCGTCAATATTTGACACAAGCTCCTCCAACTGCATGCTGACGAGCCTGCCTTCTACCCCCAGCTCACATATGTACTTGGAAATCTCCGACTTGATCCGAAGCACCATCTCGATCCGTTGCAACACGGATGCCACTTCATGCAAGGTGACAAGCTCTTCGAATTCCAGTGCCCCGAGATTGGTCAAGGTCTGATCGAGCACCGCCTTGTATTTCTCCAGGGTAGAAACCGCCTGGTTCGCTTTGGCGAGAATGACGCTGATTTCATTCAGCACGTAGCGGAAATTTCCTTGGTACAGCGTGATGACATTGCGCCGCTGGGATATGGCGATGACCAGGTAGCCCGTGTGGATGGCTGTCCGCTGCGCGGTCCGATGGCGGGTCCCTGTCTCGCTGGTGTGGATGGAAGCAGGCGGGAACAGTTGCGTATTGGCGTACAAAATTCGTTTGGCGTCTTCACTTACTATAATCGCCCCATCCATCTTCGCCAATTCATACAAATGGGCAGGAGAAAAATCGCAATTGATGGAAAAACCGCCATCGACGATTTGCTTCATGTCCGGTCCGTAGCCGATGACGATCAACCCCCCGGTTTTGGCCCGCAAAACATTTTCGAGTCCTTCGCGAAGCTGCGTCCCCGGCGCGACCAAACGAAGCACATCGCCGAACTGCGGAGTTCGTTTATGATTCTCCTGCATATCCCGCCCTTACCTCCTTATCACCTCGTTCAACGCATCTGCAATATTGCTGACTCCGATCACCTGAATGTCGTCTGGCGCGTCCAGGCCGCGAATGTTTTTCTCCGGTATAATCACGCGCTTAAAGCCGAGCTTGTGCGCTTCCCGCACGCGCTGTTCAATGCGCGATACGCCCCGCACCTCTCCTGTCAGCCCGATCTCCCCGATCACGACGTCGTGCGGATGAGTGGCATGATCGCGAAAGCTGCTGGCGATGCTGACGGCGATCGCCAAATCGACAGCAGGCTCATCCAGGCGGACGCCCCCCGCCACGTTGACGTACGCGTCCTGATTCTGCAGCATCATGCCCATGCGCTTTTCCAAGACAGCCATAATCATCGCCACACGCTGGTGATCCACGCCTGTAGCCATTCTCCGCGGCGTTACGAAGCTGGTCGGTGCCACGAGTGCCTGAAGCTCCACCAGAACCGGACGGGTGCCCTCCATGCTGGCTACGACGGTGGAGCCAGCCACACCGGAGGGACGTTCCGCCAGAAAAATCTCGGAAGGGTTCACGACCTCTTCCAGACCGCGATCCTTCATCTCGAAAATTCCGATCTCGTTTGTCGAGCCAAAACGATTTTTCACAGCGCGCAAAATGCGGAATGTATTGTGACGCTCGCCTTCAAAATAGAGAACCGCGTCCACCATATGTTCAAGCATACGGGGACCTGCGATCGAGCCTTCTTTGGTCACGTGGCCGACAATAAAAGTAGCGATCCCTTTGCCCTTGGCAATCCGCATCAGTTGGGCCGTCGCCTCGCGTACCTGCGCGACGCTTCCGGCCGCAGACTGCACAGCGGGATGGAACACGGTCTGGATCGAGTCGATAATCAACACATGAGGGTCTACTTGATTAATATGCTGTTCGATCAAATCCAAATCATTTTCTGCCAACACAAACATCGGGGGCGTCTGCATGTGCAGCCGATCTGCGCGCAGCTTGATCTGCTTCGCGGATTCCTCCCCGGATACGTACAATACTTTGGCCCCCTGATGAGCCAGAGCAAAAGATGTTTGCAACAGCAGCGTGGACTTGCCGATCCCCGGATCGCCGCCAACCAGAATGAGCGAGCCTGGGACAAGCCCTCCCCCGAGTACACGATTCAGTTCGCCGATGGTCGTGTCCATGCGCGGCTCTTCTTCGCTGGCTACTTGCGTCAAAGGAATAGCTGACTGGCGCGTGCCGCCGCTCAGCCCTTCGTGGCGGTGTGCCGCTTTGACCGTCACTTCCTCGACCAATGTATTCCAGCTGTTGCAGCCCGGGCATTTTCCCATCCATTTTGGCGATTCATAGCCACATTCTTGACACGCGTATTTCGTTTTATACTTTGCCATCATCGCACCCTCATTCGGAGTTTCTTCTCTACTATTATCATAGTGGTACCGCTAAAAAAAGAATACCTCCTAAAACAGGAGGCATTCTTTCGATGCTTTGCCCAGCTTACGATTTTGTTTTTTCCAGTCGTTTGACGACCAGCTTGCCATCCTCGGTCTCGATGTTGACTGTGTCGCCTTTGCTGATGTTGCCTTTGAGCAGTTCTTCCGACAATTTGTCCTCGATATGGCGCTGAATGGCACGACGCAGCGGACGCGCCCCATACGCCGGATCGAATCCTTCTTTTGCCAGCAGCTTTATGGCATCTTCCGTCAATTGGAAATCAATGCTTAGTTCTTTCAAACGCTTGCGCAGCTCATCCGTCATCAGCGACACGATTTGCTCGATATGCTCCTGCTCCAGGGAATGGAACACGATGACTTCATCGATGCGGTTCAGGAATTCCGGACGGAAGCTCTTTTTCAGCTCATCCATGACTTTGTCCTTCATATCCTGGTATTTTTTCTCGGTTTCGTTGGTGGTGAAGCCGAGTGTCGTATTTTTCTTAATCATGCTGGCTCCGACGTTGGAGGTCATGATGACGACGGTGTTGCGGAAGTCTACCGTACGGCCTTTGGAGTCGGTCAAGCGACCGTCATCCAGCACCTGGAGCAAAATGTTGAATACATCCGGGTGCGCCTTCTCGATTTCGTCCAGCAGGATAACCGAGTACGGCTTGCGGCGCACTTTTTCCGTCAGCTGGCCGCCTTCGTCAAAGCCTACGTACCCTGGAGGAGCGCCCACCAGACGAGCAGTGGAGTGTTTCTCCATGTACTCCGACATATCCACGCGGATCATAGCGTCCTCGTCGCCAAACAGTGTCTCAGCCACAGCGCGAGCCAGTTCGGTTTTCCCCACACCTGTCGGGCCGAGGAAAATAAACGAGCCGATCGGGCGTTTCGGGTCTTTCAGACCGGCGCGGGCCCGACGAATCGCGCGGGAAATGGATTTGACCGCTTCGTCCTGACCGATGACGCGATCGTGCAAAATCTCTTCCATTTTCAAGAGGCGCTCTGTTTCTTCTTCCTTCAGCTTCAGGACCGGGATTCCCGTCCAGCTGGCGACGACAGTCGCGATGTCCTCTGGCGTCACTTCCATGTTCAGCTGGCCTTGGCGCTCTTTCCAGTCTTTTTTCGTTTTATCCAGCTCTTCGCGAAGCTTCTGCTCCTGATCGCGCAGAGCCGCTGCCTCTTCAAACTCCTGCGATTGCACGGCGGCGTCTTTTTCCTTGCGCACCTCTTCCAGACGTCCTTCCAGCTCCTTGAGGTTCGGTGGAACGGTGAAGGATTGCAGGCGCACCTTGGACGCCGCCTCGTCGATGAGGTCAATCGCCTTGTCCGGGAGGAAACGATCGGTAATGTAACGGTCAGACAACTTCACTGCCTGCTCGATAGCTTCATCGGTAATTTTGACACGGTGGTGGGCTTCGTAACGGTCGCGCAAACCATGCAGGATGCGAATCGCGTCCTCTGCTGTCGGCTCATCCACCACAATCGGTTGGAAACGGCGCTCCAGCGCAGCGTCTTTTTCGATGTATTTGCGGTACTCGTCAAGTGTCGTTGCCCCGACGCATTGCAGCTCGCCGCGAGCAAGGGCCGGCTTCAGGATGTTGGACGCGTCAATCGCGCCTTCCGCACCGCCTGCGCCAATCAATGTATGCAGCTCGTCAATGAACAGGATGATGTTTCCTGCCTGGCGAATTTCATCCATGATTTTTTTCAGACGGTCTTCAAATTCGCCGCGATATTTGGTGCCCGCCACAACAGTCCCCATATCGAGCGTCATGACGCGCTTGTCGCGGAGCGTCTCCGGAATTTCGTTGTTGACGATTTTTTGCGCCAAACCTTCTGCGATCGCCGTTTTCCCCACACCAGGCTCCCCGATCAACACAGGGTTGTTTTTGGTGCGACGGCTCAGTACCTGAATCACACGCTCGATTTCTTTTTGACGGCCGATCACCGGATCCAGTCCGCCATCGCGTGCGATTGCCGTCAGATCGCGAGCCAATCCGTCCAGCGTAGGCGTGTTCGCAGCAGGATTGCCGCCAGAAGGCTGATGCGACGCCATCATTTCCGAGCTGCCCAAAAGTTGCAGCACTTGTTGACGTGCCTTGTTCAGGCTGACGCCGAGATTGTTCATGATTCTCGCGGCAATGCCTTCTCCTTCGCGGATCAGACCAAGCAGAATGTGCTCTGTTCCCACATAGGTATGGCCCAGCTTCCGTGCTTCGTCCATGGACAGTTCAATCACTTTTTTGGCGCGAGGTGTATAGTTTGGGGTGTAATTCGTGCCGGACTGCTCGGTTCCGCGTCCGATCAAGGACTCCACTTCGCTCTGGATTTTATCGAGGCCAAGTCCGAGCGATTGCAATGCCTTGGCAGCAATCCCTTCGCCTTCCCGAATCAGTCCCAGCAGTACATGTTCCGTCCCGATATCCTTGTGGCCGAGACGCACCGCCTCTTCCAAGGCAAGCGCCAGTACTTTTTGTGCTCGTTCTGTAAAACGTCCAAACATCATATCGTACACCTCCGTATAGCCGTGTTTTTCTCTACTGGTTCCCTTCTGTTGAAGCCTGATTTCTGGTCAATCAAGCCAAACCCGTCGCACTGAGTCTCTCCCGAATCAACCGCGCCCTTCTTTCATCGCGCTGGTCTGGCGTGAGCTTTTGTCCTGCGTGCTGCTGCAAGAATCCCGGCTGAGTCGTCACCAGCAATTCGTTCATCACCAGAGGCGATACGCCAGGGATAATGCCAAGGTCAATGCCGAGGCGCACGTCAGAGAGGCGTTGGGCTGCTTCCTTGGAATCCACAGTGCGCGCATACATCAGGATCCCGTAAGAGCGGAAAATGCGGTCTTCCAAGGATATGCGCGTATGTTCCAGCAAATAAGTACGTGCCACGCGTTCCTGCTCGATAATCTGTCTGGCAACTCCGTAGAGGTTGGAGAGAATATCGGTTTCCGACATTCCCAGCGTGACCTGGTTGGAAAGCTGAAACAGGTTTCCTAGAGCTTCGCTGCCTTCCCCGTAAATTCCTCTAACAACCAGACCAACTTGATTAATTGCCTGCAAAATCCTGCTGATTTGCTGCGTCATCACCAATGCGGGCAGATGCAGCATGACAGAGGCGCGAATGCCGGTACCGACGTTGGTCGGGCAGCTCGTGAGGTAGCCTCTCGTCTCATCGAACGCAAAGTTCAGGTGCTTCTCAAAAATATCATCTATTTTGGTTCCGATTTCCCATGCTTCATTCAAACGAAAACCCGGCAACAGCACCTGAATCCGGATATGGTCCTCTTCGTTGACCATGATGCTAACGGACTCGTCAGGGCTCAGGAGCACAGCGCCTTTTCTGGATTCCTCCGCCAAATGCGGGCTGATGAGATGTTTTTCCACCAGCACCCGTTTCTCCAAAGGATTGATCTGGTCCATATGGAGAACCTGCAGCGGCTGACGCTGACGCATGGCCTCAGATTCGCTCACTTCCGTTACCTTACGGACGACTTCCTCGCCTTGCGAGTCGGTTGCCAATAACGGAAAAGGGTGCTGGCGCAGGTTTCGGGCGATGCGCAGCCGTGTGCTGATGACGATATCGGAATCAGGACC
Source organism: Brevibacillus sp. SAFN-007a (assembly GCF_051967035.1). Classification (NCBI taxonomy): domain Bacteria; kingdom Bacillati; phylum Bacillota; class Bacilli; order Caryophanales; family Paenibacillaceae; genus Brevibacillus; species Brevibacillus sp. SAFN-007a. The sequence goes on from NZ_JBQCKK010000019.1 coordinate 60,386, forward strand.
TTCTCCTTTCATCCAATTGCTCCACGGGTTTTGCATAAACTGCTTTTGTGACATGACCAGCTGACCTCCCCTGTTTACGATTGAGCGATTTTTTGTTCCAGCGCGCGTATGCGATCACGCATTTCAGCCGCTTTTTCAAACTCTTCGCTGGCGACGTGATGTTGCAACGCACGTTTTAACTGCTCCAGCTCTTTGCGGATTTTCAGCTGGCCGCCTGTGCGTTCCGGAACCTTGCCGCTATGCTGCGTGTTGCCGTGAATGCGGCGGAACAGCGGATCGAGCCGGTCGCCCAGGAACGTGTAGCAATCGCTGCAGCCAAATCGGCCGCTTTTGCTGAACTGGGCATATGTGAGTCCGCACGTCTCGCAGCGGAGCGGTTTGCTCGTAGCAGGCTCGCGTCCGTTTTTTTGCATGGGATCAAACTTTAACAGTCCTGACAGGAGATTGTTGATGCTGAAGTTGTGAAATCCGGTAAAGACGTCCCCTTTTTCGGAAGCGCAATGCTCACAAATATGGTACTCGGTTTTTTCGCCATTGACGATTTTCGTCAAATGCAGTGTCGCCGGTCGTTTTCCGCATTCCTCACAGTTCATTACATCCTACCCCCTCACACATGCTTCGTTTACTTTAACAAGATAGCCGCTATCATCTGCTTTAAAATATTTGCCCGCAAACGATCCCGTAATTCAGAGTCCAGCGTCAAAACATTCCGCGAGGTTGCAATTTTCATCAGGGCTGCTTCTCTGGCATTGACCAGTCCTTCCTCCTGCAGCCTCTCTATGATCGCGTCCCCCACACTCTGAGAAATGCTTTCGCCAATCAACTCTTCGGTCAGCAATTCCTGCAAACGCGCCTTGCTCACAATCTGCACCTTGCGAATGCGAATGTAGCCGCCGCCTCCACGCTTGCTCTCTACAATGTACCCTTTTTGTACCGTAAATCGCGTATTGATGACGTAGTTGATTTGAGACGGTACACATTGAAATAAGTCGGCAAGCTCACTACGCTGGATCTCGATTGAGCCATTGGGACTTTGTGTCAAAATGCCTTTTAAGTGTTGTTCAATGATGTCCGAGATGTTACGCAAGTCATCGCCTCCTATTCCATATGTGTATGTGCTCATCACTGACTTTGACTATCTTTGACTTTAATTATAATGGGTTTATGACGCCCTTGCAAGTAATCGATACACTTTCTAGTGTGGGCAAAAGCCGGGCACTTGAAACCATCCAAAACACGTCGCCGCATGGCCGTCGCAACTCCTTTACGCCCGGCGACGTCGAGACTTTTCCAAAGAAAAAACCACTCCCTACAGGAATGGTTTCTGTCCGTTTTTTCATGAAATGTCGATTGGCGGCAAATGGTCCAGTAATTGCGGAAACTGCGTAATCACGACATTGGCTCCATCCAGTTCGCCTGACTTGGCGAAGCCGAAGTCGCATCCGATCGTAAACAGGCCGTTTTTTACTCCCGCCTCTACATCGGAATGGCGATCGCCTACCATGACCGCCTGTTCGATCTCGTAATCCGCTATGAGCTTGGCCACCAGGTCCACTTTTGAACGCGTACCGAACCGCCCTGCCGAATACACATCCGTCAGCAACGACTGAAGTTCATACTCCCGGCAGATGGCTTCCATGTACTTTTCTTGCCCGTTGCTGGCGACAAACAATGGAATCCCCTGGGCATGAAGCTGCTCTAACGTCTCCCTGACGCCAGGGTACAAATCCGTCGCTTTTTCCTGGAGCAAAGCAATTTCGAATTCCAGCAACCAAGCATCAGCCGCGCGGACCACTTCTTCGCTTGCACCCGGCAGCAGCTTCTTCCAGATCTGCTCGACGGTCATCCCCAGTACATTGACCAACTCTTCTTCGCTTGGCGTCTTGCCTGTCCACAGGCCTTTTTCTCTCAAACGCTCAAACGTCCGTAAAAAAGCCGGTGTCGACAGCTTTTCCGTCTGTAGCAGCGTGCCATCCATATCGAAGAAAATGGCGAACGGCATTCCCATACGCTACCTCCTGTCTGCCTGGTCTACGACTTTTCGTATGTGGTATGTTGCGCCATGCTCATGTCATCCAGAATAAATTCTGCGATGCGCTGGGCCGCATCCGGTTTGGCTATTTTTTGTCCCATCCGTCGCATGTAGTCCACTTTTGACGGACTGTGCAACAGTTCATCGATAAAGTAAATGAGCTGCTCGGACAAATTGGCGTGTACGGCGCAGCCATTATTGAGCAGGAAGTGGCTGTTCCTCTCTTCCTGTCCCGGCAGTGGGTTGTAAATAATCATCGGTACTCTCTTGCTCATCACTTCGGCAGATGTCAACCCGCCGGATTTGGTGACAATCAAATCGGCAACTTCCAAATACTCGTGGAAGTTGTTAATGAATTTGAGGGGAACCACTTCATGGCGGTACGTTTTGTTCATCACCTTTTTGTACAGCTTTTCATTGGTTCCGGTCAGCACAAACGTTTTCAGTGGAAGGTGAATGGCTTCCAGTCCATCCAGAACGGTTTCCATTGAACCGAGGCCAAGACCCCCGCCGGAGAGAATGATGCATTTCTGCTCGGGCGCCAGTCCAAGCCTTTGCTTGATTTCATTAGCATCAAGTGGCATTCGGAATTTGCGCATGATCGGAATTCCCATGGGAATGAATTTTTGGTGGTCTTGTCGATAAATGTCCACCAGATAGTACAGCTGCTCGTGCCCAATGAAATAATAATTGATATGGTGATTAATCCATGAGGGATGGATGGTATAGTCCGTAATAATCGTGTAGATCGGTTCTGTCCAGTCATTCCTGCCTTTCAATACAGACAGCATGCAACTGGCAAAAGGATGCGTAGCAATAAATGCATCCGGCTGAACGCTGTTAATCAGCTTTTTCAGCTTGTTTGCCAATAATTTATTCATCAAGACGTTCATATCAAAAAAACGGCTTTTTTCGGTGTTATGGTAAATTCTCCCCCACATTTTGGGTGACAATCTCAACAGGTTCATATAGCTTTCCAACAAGATTTTGTGAAATGTGGGGCTGATATATTCCAGTGTATCAATAATCATGGACGTGCAACCATTCTCAGCCAGGCTTTCCTGCATCGCTCTCGCTGCCTGATTATGACCGTTACCGATGGAAGCGGAAAAGATTAGAATTTTTTTCATGCCTATTCTCCTTCATAACCTTGCCTCGCCTACTCCAACGCCTGGATCAGGTACCTTATCATGTTAGTCTACCCCGAGACCGCTCTGCAAGAGGGAACTTGTCGATCATTCGGCCTAACTTGTCGACAAAAAATTTACTAACAGCGGTGAAGCACGAAGCTTGCCTCCCGTCTAAAACAAAAACCTCCTTACCCATTGTGGGGTAAAGAGGCTTCTTTCATTCCCTGAAAACTGAATCTGCATGGTAGCTAAGTGTGTGGATAAGTCCTCGACCGATTAGTATTCGTCAGCTCCACGCGTTGCCGCGCTTCCACACCGAACCTATCAAC
>NZ_JBQCKK010000020.1:0-52887 GCF_051967035.1 Brevibacillus sp. SAFN-007a
CTAGGGAATTCAGGGCTACAGCCGCCTAATAATACAGCCTCAATTAATATCTGTCTACTTGACAGGGGTCAGACCATGGTGTGCGCTCTCTTTTTTTGTTCCCGCGCCCAAGCAGGATGTTGGTTTTGTTTGACAAGGAAACAGAGCCGCCTTATAATTTGTAACTAATCATTTGAATAGTTTGATAGTTGTTGCGTAGAAAAGGAAGAGTAGGAACAGTGAGCAGCGTACAGAGAGCCGTTCCCCGTGCTGAAAGAATGGCCGCCTAGCCTGTTTTGAAAATCACCTTGGAGCAGTGTCCTGGAAAGCGACCCGCCAGCGGGGGCAAGTAGAGGACAACGGTTTTCGTCTCCGTTACCGGACGGGAGTTCCCGGCGTGGAACTTCTCTCAAGTCTGTTTTTCGCGAGGAAGACAGAGAAGCTGAGTGGTACCGCGATGCCTTCGCCTCAGCCAGCCGTGCGCAAACCAAGCGCGGCTGGCGGGGCGGAGGCTTTTTCTATGGAACAGGCCAACGCCAATCCCAAAAAAGAGAGAACGAACAGGAGGAAGGGGTATGAGAGACATGCATACGATGAGAGTCGTGCCTACAGGGAGAGTGGAAGAAATTGTGGTGGCGAACCACGGATTGAAAGACGTGGTGGAGAAGACACCGCTGCAAAAAAACGACGTGCTGTCCGAGCGCTACGGCTGCAACGTCTATTTGAAGCGGGAAGACTTGCAGGTCGTCCGCTCCTTTAAAATTCGCGGAGCGTACCATTTCATGCGCAGCCTGTCAGAAGAGGAGCGCGAGCGCGGAGTCGTGTGCGCCAGCGCGGGCAACCACGCGCAAGGAGTCGCGTACTCGTGCCAGCATCTGCAAATCCGGGGCACGATTTTCATGCCGACGACGACCCCGCGCCAAAAAATTTCCCAGGTCAAACGGTTCGGCGGCTCGTATGTGGAGGTCGTGCTGATCGGGGACACCTTTGACGACTCGTTCGCAGAAGCGATGACCTATTGCCTTCAGGAAGACCGGACGTTCGTCCATCCGTTCGACGATCCGCTGGTGGTGGCAGGACAAGGCACGGTAGGGCTGGAGATCATGAACAATCTGGAAGAGCCTGCTGACTTCGTGTTCATGAGCATCGGCGGCGGCGGTCTGGCGGCAGGGGTCGGCACGTATGTCAAAGGCATCAGCCCGGACACGCAGATCATCGGGGTGGAGCCGGCGGGAGCGGCTTCCATGAAGGCGGCGCTGGAGCGCGATGAGGTTGTGACGCTCGAAGAAATCGACAAGTTCGTGGATGGCGCGGCAGTCAAGCAGGTCGGGCAGCTGACCATGAGCATTTGCCGTGACGTGCTGAGCGATATCGTGCTGGTGCCGGAGGGAAAAGTATGTACGACCATCCTGGAGCTGTACAACAGCAGCGCGATCGTGGTGGAGCCTGCCGGAGCCTTGGCGATTGCCGCGCTCGACTACTACAAGGATCAGATCGCGGGCAAAAACGTCGTCTGCATCATTAGCGGCGGCAACAACGATATCGACCGGATGCAGGAGATCAAGGAGCGGTCTTTGCTGCACGAAGGCTTGAAACACTATTTCATTATCAACTTCCCGCAGCGTGCCGGGGCTTTGCGCGAGTTCATGGAAAAGGTGCTCGGTCCGCACGATGACATCACGCGCTTTGAGTACACGAAAAAAACCAACAAGGAAAACGGTCCGGCTCTCGTCGGCATCGAGATGAAAGGCCCGGAGGACTATCAGCCCCTGATTGGTCGAATGAAGCAGCACGGCATTCGCTATGTCGAGATCACGCATGATCCGTATTTGTTTAACCTGTTGATTTAGAGGCGTGTGTTGCAACAGATGCGAAATTGACAAAAATGTGTGAATACAGCGAAAACAGAAGTAAAACAGAGCATGCGAGCGAAAGAAGCAGATATTACACCATAATGTATTATAACAAACTTTTATAAAACAGACGCTGTTGTAGTACAATACAGATATCAAAACACGGGGGGTTATCCTGATGACGCCAATCACTTCTTTTTTCCGGCATCTCGAAGCAAAGTGCTGCGCAGCTTGCGGCCAAACCATTAACGAGCAGGCTGAGTCGTACGCAAACGAATGCTTTACTTGCCAGGAGCAGGCATCCTACGACGCCTACAAGCATTACCACCAAAAACGGTGAGCAGATGAATACAGCATAGACCAGGCGTACCAAACGGCTGCAAGCCAGAGGGTATGCCTTTTTTGTGCGTGCACGCCTTGAGCGCCGGTGCCTGACAGCGGCGCTTTGCCTTTCAGGGAGATTTGGCTTTGGACTTGGCGGCCTGTTCCTTGACGTAGTCGATCAGGCCAAGCTGGAAGCCCTCCTGCGTCAACAAGCGCTGGGCTTCATAGGTGCCCGCATAGTAGGCTTGGACGTGCGGATCGTTTTCCAGCACATGGCGGCAAGCTTCGTCGCGCGAAAGCTCCTTGTACCAATCCGCCTCCTTGATTTGCGCGACCAGCTCCTCATAGGCCGGCTCGGGCTTTTTCCATGGATTCAGCCTGTGAAACAGTTCACCGAAGATCGCAACGACGACTAAAATTCCAATGAGAAACATGTTTGTCACCTCTGACGTTGGTTCCCTCTCATCGTACCACTCCCGGGTTGCTTTTCGCCATGGGGAAGTCTGCTCTTGCTTGCAAATGCGCGAAAAAGCAGGCATGCTAATGGGAGAAAAACGTGCCAAAGCCTGTTCACAGGTATGGCCGTGAGAACAAAAGGAGGGCACCTCATGTTTCATCCGCTGGTATTTGACAATATCAGAGTGGTGCTGGAAGGCGCGGTGTACGACCGCGATTTTGACGGAGCGATCACGATTACCAATCGGTCAGACGTCATGGATATGGCGACGTTCCAACGTTTGTTCCAGATTGACTTCCAGTTGGCCGGACAAGCGGACAACGAACGTGCCGTGCGGGCGCAAATACAGCTGCGCACGAGCCTTTCCGACATAGCCGCGGAGCAACTGGAAACGCCGCTCGTGGAGCATATCGGCTGCACGATTTGCATTCATTTTGTCATGCAACTGGAACAGCCGGACGACATGCCCGGCGAGGCAAAAGAGATTACGGCGATTCTCAACGACATCTGGGGACAGCGTCCGTACATTACCCAGACGCTGTCGGCAAAGCTGCCGGAGCACCGGATGGAATGGCCGCCGCAAAACTGGGAGAACCGCGTGACGCTGGACTTTCACCGCAAGATCGACGAGGGCAACATCGACGACCTGCGGCTGTTGATCGAACACACGATTCAATCGCTGGTCGGTTTGCAAAACTACGTCGATCAAACATAGGGATTTACATTTTCAAGCATGCGTATTATCATTTTGTTAACCTTATTCTATTTTTAGTTAACATTGGAGGCTACTACGCATGAGAAACGAACGTTTGAGATGGCTTTTGTTGTCCGCCATTTTTGCCGCTGTCACGGCCGTGCTGTCCCAATTGACCGTTCCGTTGCCGCTCATTCCGGTTCCGTTCACGGGGCAGACGTTGGCGGTAGGGCTTGCCGCGACGATTTTGGGCAGTCGCTACGGCACGCTCGCTCTTTTGATTTACGTGCTGCTTGGTGCGGTCGGCTTGCCTGTCTTTGCGGAAGCAAGCGGCGGGGTGCAAGTGTTGGTCGGCAAAACGGGCGGGTACATTTTCGGCTTCATCGCCACTGCCTATGTGACGGGCCTGTATTTGGAGAAGCTCGGCTTCACCCTGAAGCATGCGGTCATCGCCAACATCATCGGCATGTTCGTGACGCTCGCCTTCGGCTGCGTTCAACTCAAATACGTGCTGGACATTCCGTGGGACAAAGCGATTGCGTTCGGAGCTACGCCGTTTTTGGTCGTAGGCGTGATCAAAGCGGTACTCGCCGCGCTGATCGGAATCAAGGTACGGGAGCGCCTGATCGCCTCTCGCCTGCTGCGCGTGGAGCAGTCTGTCACACGCTAATGACGGCAAGCATTTTCGCCACCTGATTCTTTCAGGTGGCTTTTTTTCGCATAAACTCCTTTTCATGCCGGATACTATCGGTGATCGAATCGAAGCATAGGAGGAGGATTTTCATGGTGGTGACAATCTCAGGGCCACGCGGTTTGCCGATTTCGGGCAATTTGCTTGCGTTTCGCAAAGACCCGCTCCAGTTTATCCGCGAGGCCGTTGCCGAACACGGCGAGGTCGTTCACTTTCGTTTTGGCCCGAAGCGGCATGTCTATTTGCTGACCAACCCCGACCAGATCAAAGAAGTGCTTGTGACCAAGCAGGATCATTTCAAGAAAGGAAAAGGCTTGCAGGTCGCCAGAGCGGTAGTAGGCGACGGCATTCTCACCAGCGAAGGCCAGAAGCACATGCGCCAGCGCCGATTGATGCAGCCGGCTTTTCACCGGGAGCGGATTGCCGGCTACGGGCAGGTGATGGTGCGCCAGGCTGTCGAGCTGATGGACGATTGGAAAGCAGGCGAAGTGCGTGATATCCACGACGATATGATGCGGGTGACGCTGGCGATCATTACCGAAACGATGTTTGGGAAAAGCATCAAGGAGGGGGCCGACAAAATCGGACAGGCCATCGACGTCGGACTGAAATATGTCGCGAAAAGAGCTTCGTCCTTCATCGACATTCCGCTGTCTGTTCCGACAAAAAGCAATCGACAGTTTCTGGAGTCGAATGAAACGCTGGATCAAACGATTTATTCCTTGATCGAAGAAAGGCGAAGCAGCCAAGACGACAGACAGGACGATCTGTTGGGGATGCTTCTCGCGGCGCGGGATGAGGACGACGGCCAGGGGATGACAGACGAGCAGGTGAGAGACGAGGTCATGACGATTTTCGTGGCGGGTCACGAGACGACAGCCAACACGATGTCGTGGATCTTTTATTTGTTGGCGACTCATCCGCAGGTCGAGGCCAAGCTGCACGAGGAGCTTGCGACTGTATTGGACGGCAGGCTGCCTGCGGTCGAAGATTTGCCGAAGCTCGTCTACACAAGCAATATCGTTTCGGAAACGCTGAGACTGTATCCGGCTGCCTGGACAATCAATCGGGAAGTGGTAAAAGAGGTGGAAATCGGCGAGCATACGTATCAGCCCGGCGAGACGCTGATGATGAGCCAGTTTGTCATGCATCGTCTGGAGCGCTACTACGACAAACCGGATGAGTTTATGCCGGAGCGATTCGCGGGCGATCTGCTGAAGCGCAACCCGACGTATGCCTATTTTCCGTTTGGGGGAGGGCCGCGCATTTGTATCGGGAACAACTTTGCCCTGATGGAGGCTGCTTTGCTTTTGACGACGATCGCACAGCGCTACCGTCTGCGGCTGACAGAACCGGGACAGGTAGTGGAGCCGGAGCCGCTCGTGACGCTGCGTCCGAAAAACGGATTGCCGATGCGCCTGGAAAAGCGCGAGTAAGGCAAAAAAAGAGGCATCCTTGCACTACGGTTTCGCCGTGATGCGCCAGATACCGAACTGGGGGTTATTTATCACTGAAAGCAATATGCTTACAAGAGATACTGTAACAGAGAAATATAAAAAATAAATGAACTGCGCATAAATCTATATAAACTACTTGTGATAAAAGGGAATGGTGAAGGAGAAGCTGCTGCCTATTCCCTGTTCGCTGTTGACCGTGAGCTCGCCGCCGTGGTGGCGCACGATGCTTTGGCAGATGGTCAGTCCAAGTCCCGTGCCGCCATTGTTGCGGTTGCGGGACTTTTCCGCACGGTAAAACTTGTTGAAGATCTTGGGCAAATCCTCGGCGGCGATTCCCTCCCCTTTGTCGATGACGGAGAACAGCACGTGGCCTTCCCGCTGGTCGCAGGTAAGCAAAATGGAGCCATTCGGCTTGTTGTAGTGAATCGCGTTGTTCAACAGGTTTTCCATGACGCGGCGCAGCTTGGTTTCATCGGCCTCGATGTGCAGCTCATTGGACACGCGCAGTTTCCAGTGGAAGGTCAATCCGGCTTCCTTGATTCGCGCGAGGTAGTCCTCGATAATTCCTTTCATAAATCCTTTCACATGAATGCGGCTAATGTTGAGTCGCACTTCTGTGCTTTGCACCGTAAAGTCCTGCAATTCGTCCAGCAGTTTTTCCAGATCGCTCGTCTTCACTTCGATTTTGCTCATTTGCTTCTGAATCCGCGTCAAGTCCGTAACCCGGCCGGAGCCGATATACGAGGCGTAGCCCTTGATCGTGGTCAGCGGCGTGCGAAAATCATGGGCGATGGAGGCGATCATTTCCGATTGCCTTTCTTCGGAAAAGCGCAACTCGTCGACCATATCGCCAAAGTAGCGGAACAGTTGTCCAAACTCGTCATGGGAGCGATACGTAAACGTCACGAGCCGTTTGCCCTCGCGAATTTCCTGCGTCACGCGGGACAGCTCATTGACCGGACGCAAAATCCAGCGGACGAACAAGGCGAGCAGCAGCAGACCGACCAGGACAAGGCTTCCGTAAATAAACCAGAGCATCATGGAGACTCCGGTCGTAGCCATGATATCGTTATCGTCCGTGTAGAAGTAGATGACGATTTCGCCTTCACGGGGCGGTTCCTGTTGAAAATGATACTCGGCGACGACTTTCAGATCGCTTATCTTGGCAGCAGGCTGGCTGGCAGAAGAGGAAGGCATCTTCAAGGTGTAGGCGTGCGACGGCCTGTCGTAGATCGTGTTGCCGTTCGCGTCCTTGACAACCATCCGGTACATGATGTCTTGCGGCAGTTGTTTCTCCAGCTCCTGCCGTTCGATCGGGTCCTTGAAGTTGCTGGAGAGCAGCAACTGGTTGAGCCGGACCTTTTCTGCCGCTTCTTTTTCATATTGATACTGGTTGTGACGGTCGTTTTTCAATTGCTCGACGATGATGTCCTGGAAGACGAACTTGAACAGCAGGATGTTGAGGGTAATCAAGGCGATAAAAGAAAGAAAAAGCTTTTTGCGAAGACTCATCTACAACTTCTCCCCGATGAATACGTAGCCTGTCCCCCATTGTGTTTTAATGAACTGCCGTTCTGTTTCCAGCTTTTCGCGCAAGTTCTTGATGTGTACCGTTACCGTGTTAAGGGAGCCGTAGCCGTATCCCCAGACGCGGTCGTAAATTTGCTCCCGCGTGAACACGATGCCTGCATGTTCAGCGAGGAACGTCAGGAGCTGAAACTCCTTCGTGGACAGCTCGATTTTTTTGCCGTTGACATAGACGGAGTACGTTTCTTTATGGATTTCCAAATCCTTGAATTTCAGGACCGTGATCGGGGAACTGGACGTTTCTTTTTCCGGCTGCTCCTCGGTATGCTTGCGGATGCGCTCGTAGCGTCTCAGATGGGCGCGGATGCGAGCCAGCAGTTCCTCCGTGTCAAACGGCTTCGTAATGTAATCGTCGGCGCCGATTTCGAAGCCGACGACTTTGTCTACCGCCTTACTTTTCGCGCTGAGAAACAAGATGGGCAAATCCCATTCGCGACGGATTTGCGAACACAGCTCGTAGCCGCTCATGTTCGGCATCATGATATCGAGCAAAATGAGATTGGGCCGCTCCCCCTGGCTCAGGAGGGCAAGTGCGTCGTCGCCATTTTCCGCAGAGGAAACCTGAAAGCCTTCGCTCTCCAAAATATCTTCCAGCAGTTCAATAATCTCCTGATTGTCGTCCACGATTAAAATATGTTCTTTCACCGGAATTACCCCCAGTTGCTTCTATATAATGAAGATGAATAAGCGGTATGGCCTACAGGACTAATCCTGTCTATCATATCATGTATTCACGCGATAAGGACAAGTATCGGCCCATTCATGCCGTTTTCCGGACAGGTAGGGCCACCTCTTTAGACCTGGTCCTAAATTTCGACAGAAAAAGCCAGAGACGTGTTGTCCCTGGCTTTTATTTTTTGCCGAACTACTTCTTTTGTGCTTGATTTTCCGGCAACGATGCAGCTTGCACCGCGTTTTCCTTTTTCGGAGCTGCCGCTTCCAGAACAGGTGTGTTGATGCGCTTGGCGCCAACATAACGCTTGCTCCAGTAGTAGGGGTCGTTCAACTTGGTGTTGACGACGCCGCGGCCCGATTCCGAATGCACGAATGTGCCGTTCCCGATGTAGATGCCTACGTGTGAGATGCTTCGTCCATTGGTATTGAAGAACACAAGATCTCCAGGCTGCAAGTCTTTCTTGGCAACCGCTGTCCCCAGTTCATACTGGGCGGCAGAATTGTGAGGCAGGTCTACACCTAACGCATCAAATACGTAGCGTGTGAAACCGGAGCAGTCAAAGCCCTTTTTAGACGTACCGGATGATTTGTAAGGGACGCCATACAGCTCGCTGACCACGTCTTCGAGTGTCGCGCTCTCAGCTGCATGTGCAGCGCCGGCCCCCATTGTAAGTATTCCGGCCATAAGTAAAGAAAGTACCATCTTGCGCAAAAGAAACTGCTCCTTTCGTGAGCCTACGAAGTTAGCTGAAGGGTTCGGTCGAAAGGACGCCCTAGATTGCCAACAGACAACCATTCACCCCAAAAAACTGGTTCCCCCGCTTCCGTCTTGCGGAATTCGGCTATTTTCGATGTTTTTTTACACGCACTTTACGAAGATTCTACGCTTTTCCCGTTTTCCCTCTTTTGTAACGGCTTGTTCATCTTTTTGTCACAAAATTTTGTCTGATGCTGTAACGATTGGCTTCGACAAGGCAAGCGCTGGATGACGAAATGGGCAGGAGCAGGCTCGTCCGATTGTGGCAGGAAAGGCTCTCCGTCCAGGGACGGAGGGAAAAACCAACCGCACGCCCGTTATGGGGAGCCTATGCCGGGGACTACAATAATGGCATAAGGTTCAACAAAGCACCACACGCAAGAGACGATAGGAGGGAAGCGAGCAATGAGCGAACGGTCTGGAAAGGTTTTGCTCGGGCTGGTTCTCTTGCTGATCGGCGGGTTGGTTCTCCTGGATCAGGTAGGGATCGACTTTGGTGATCTGCTCGGGATATTGGTTCCCGCGATCATCATGCTGTACGGCGCTCGAAAGATCATGGGTCGATCCGGTTCGCGTTTTTGGGGAATCGTGATCTTCCTGCTCGGGTTCCTGATGCTGATCGGCAAGCTTCATCTGCTGTTTCATGGCTTGCTGGCCATTGGCGTGATGTATCTGGGGTATCGCTTGCTGCGCCCTGGCCACGTCCCCAAGGAAGCGCCACCGGCCTGGGAGCGTCAGTGGGCGCAAACCGTATTAAAAGAAGACGCGCTGGACGCGTGGGAAAAAGAAGTCATCCGCCGCCAGTTGTAAGTCACCATGTCGCAAGAGCTTTTTGAATGAAATGACACGATGTGATAGGATGAGGAGGAATTCAAACATGAGTATTTTCAAACGTCTGCGTGACCTGACAGTAGCTTCGGTCAATGATGCCCTGGATGCGATGGAAGATCCGGTCGTGATGCTGAATCAATACATGCGCGACATGGAAGTGGAAATCGGACAAGTCGAAGTGGCCGTGGCCCGTCAAGTCGCATTGGAAAAGAAATTCCGCCAGCAGCTGGATGAAGTGAACGCTTTGATCGAAAAGCGCGACCGTCAAATCAAGCTCGCCTTGACGGAAGGGGAAGACGAGCTTGCCCGCCGCGCCCTTGCGGACAAAAAGCAGTACGAAGCGCGCGCAGCCGAGTACGAAGCCCTCTACCGGACCGCGTCCGAGGCCGCTACGCAAATGCGCGAGAAGCTGGCCGAGTTGAAGGAAGAGTTCTATAAAATGCGCGCGAAAAAATTCACGCTCCTGGCACGGGCGCAGGTAGCGCGCACACAAAAGCAGGTGAATCATGCGGTAGCAGGGATTGGCAATCAGTCCGCGAGCCGCGGGTTCGCTCGCATGGAAGAAAAAGTGATGCGCATGGAGGCAGAGGCCCAACTGAGCGGCCAATGGCGCCAAAGCAACCTCGCTTGGGAAACCGCGTTGTCTGATCTGGAAAAAGACGATCTGGATGCGGAGCTTGCGAGCATCAAGGCATCGTTACAAGAGAAAAAACCAGTGTCCGCCCAGCCGGAACAATCTTGATTGGACAGGAACTGGGGGAATGGTTGTAGAATAGAGTGTGTCAATCAGGCAGCCTGTCCAGCAGGCTGCTTTTCCCCTAGGAGGTACGATTCTTGGCAGACTTCATGGTCTTTTTGCGAAGGTTCATTGCGGAGCCTGGACGTATCGGCAGCGTGATTCCCAGCTCGCGGTATTTATGCAAGCGAATGTTGAGCAGCGTCAACTGGGCTTCCACCGATGTCATTTTGGAGCTGGGACCTGGCACAGGCGCATTTACCCAAACCATTTATCAAAAAATCAAACCGGATACGGACTATGTGCTTGTGGAGCGTGACAGCCAGTTTCGAGCCATTCTCCACTCGCGCTTTCCGGATCTTCCCGTCAAGGAAGAAGCGACGAAAATCGGACAATATTTGGAGGAACTGGAGCTTGGCAAGGCAGATGTCATTATTTCCGGCCTGCCGTTTGCCAATTTTCCGAAAGAGTTGCGTACAGCGATCCTGGACGAAGTGCAAAACGCACTGAAACCAGGCGGTCTGTTCATTACCTTCCAATATTCGTTACAACTTCAGGCTGAGCTGCAGGCGCGTTTTCCCTGGGTAGAGACTGACTTCACCTTGCTGAATATCCCACCTGCGTTCATCTATACATGTCGGAACGGACAAAGGGAAAACGATCGGCATGGGGCGTAAGAGAGGAGACTTTTGTGAAACTGTCCCGCTTGCACACAATGTTGGCTGGCGTCCTGGTTATTTTGACAGGCATCGGCCTTTTCTTAGACAGCTTGCATATTATTTCGTTCGGTCTGTTTGATCTGTGGCCGATGGCGCTTGTCTACTTCGGCGTTCGCCTGTGGGGTCAGAACAAGCGGATTGGCGGCGGCCTCCTGTTTTGTTTCGGACTCATGATTGCGCTCGATATGTGGTTTGGCATCGGCGTGGACGATTTGTTTCACCTCGCTGTGCCTATTCTGTTTATTTATTTTGGCTTTCGCTTGATTCGCGGCAAGACCAGGGAGAGAGGAAACCGTCCCCCTCTGCCGCCGTTTTCCGTTCCGGACGAGCGGACAGCATCCGCCACCAGCGGAGGGAGTCACAGGCAAGCGAGCGGGATTCGCCAGGAAGCTGCCCAATGGCTGGACAGCTGGAGCAGATGGAAGAATCCTGCGCGCGGCAAGCTGCCTCTGCCGGAGGGGGAGACTGTCTATCGGGAACGGATCCTGCCCAGGGATTCCCGCAGTTCGCTGATCGGAGACTACCATCTGACCTCCGGACGGTTTGAGCTTGGCGCCCTGCATATCTGGCACGGGATCGGGGATGTGGTCATTGACCTGTCCCGCGCCGTGCTGATGCAGGAGGAAGCGCTTCTGGTCGTGGAAGGCTGGGTGGGAGATGTCACGATTTACGTTCCTGTCGATCTCCCGGTTTCCGTGAACGCCGAACTGAGCCTGGGCGATCTGGAAGTGCTGAGCCACCGTCAGGGAGGAATCAACCGCAGTATCATGATTCGCTCTGACCAGTACGAAACGGCGGCTCAAAAAGTGAATCTCCATATCTCGCTGCTTGTCGGCGATATAAAAGTCAAGTACATCTAGGAGGTACTGGCGGATGCGTCGACAGCGATTGGCGAGTATTCAGTGGCAATACGTGCGCTACGGCGTCCTGCTGGCCGGAAGTGCAGTGATCGTTTCGTTTGTTTGCTTTTTTTGGCTGTATTTTGTGTGGAAGGATATGCCCGAGGTTCATCGCTGGTACCAAAGCCTGGTCGGCGATCCGAAGGTGGTTCTGTGGGCCGAAGATTATTTGGGAGTGGCCTTGCCCGCACAGCCTGACGGGCTGGTGCAGCTGGCGGCGTTTGTCGTGTCGCTTCCGGTCGGTGTGCTGGTTGCCCTGATCGTCTCCTATATTGCCGGGAACTTGTTGAAGAAAAGGCTCAGCGTGCTGTGGGAAGCGGCGATGAAGCTGGGGCGGGGGATGCTCTCCTACCGTGTGCCTGATCTGGGGGGCGATGAGGTCGGCGAGCTGGGCTGGCAATTGAACCGGTTGGCCGCGCAGTGGGAAGAGCAGGTCGCGTCCTTGCAGCGTCTGTCCAATCACAATGCGGCCCTGGCTGAGCAAGTCAAGCAAGCGGCCGTGACGGAGGAGCGGCAGCGCCTGGCGCGCGAACTGCACGATGCCGTCAGCCAGCAGCTGTTTGCGATCGCCATGACGACGGCGGCGATGCGACGGCTGGTGGAGAAAAATCCGCAGCGCGCCGCCCAGCAGATCGAGCTGGTGGAAGAAATGGCAGCGGCGGCCCAGGCGGAGATGCGGGCATTGCTCTTGCATCTTCGTCCCGCCACGCTGCAAAACAAGTCGCTGAAGCAAGCGATTTTGGAACTGTTGGATGAGCTGACGCGGAAAAATGCGATGGAGCTGACGTGGGAGATTGAAGACATCGAAGGCTTGCCGAGCGGCATCGAGGATCATCTGTTCCGGATTTTGCAGGAGTCGTTGTCCAATACGCTGCGGCATGCCAAAGCCAGCCAGATTGCTGTCAAGCTGTTTACCTTGCAGGATCAGGTGCGGCTCAGGGTGACGGACGATGGCGTCGGATTTGATCCGGATGGCGAAAAAATGACGTCATACGGTCTGCGCAGTATGCAGGAGCGGGTGGCAGAGGTCGGCGGCTCGATGGAGATTTATTCAGCGGTCGGCAAGGGAACGCAAATTGAGGTGCGGATTCCCCTGATGTCACAGCCGGAACGGGAAGGGTGAAATTTCTGTGATTCGCGTATTACTGGTAGACGATCATGAGATGGTGCGGATGGGACTGGCTGCCTACCTGTCAACCGAGGAGGATATCGAAGTGGTAGCAGAAGCGGCCAGCGGAGAAGAAGGCGTGCGGCTGGCGGCAGAACTGCGGCCGGATGTCGTGCTCATGGATCTGGTCATGGAAGGCATTGGCGGCGTGGAAGCAACCCGGCGCATTCGCGAAGCTTGTCCCGCCAGCAAAGTTATCGTCCTCACCAGCTTTATTGACGACGAAAAAGTATATCCGGTCATTGAAGCGGGGGCGTTCAGTTATTTGCTCAAGACCTCGCGCGCGGCCGAAATCGCCAGAGCGATCCGCTCGGCAGCAGCCGGAGAGCCTGTACTGGAGTCGCGCGTGGCAGGAAAAATCATGGCCCGCTTCCGCCATGGACAGGAATCGCACCCGCACGAGCAGCTAACCCCGCGCGAGCTGGAGGTATTGAAGCTGATCGGCCAGGGCAAGTCCAACCAGGAAATTGCCGACGAGCTGATTATCGGAATCAAAACGGTAAAGACGCACGTCAGCAATATCCTTGCCAAGCTGAATGTCGAGGATCGCACCCAGGCGGCCATTTACGTCCACACACATCATCTTGGTTGATACGAAAGGGAAAACGGCGAAAAAAGCTCCTCGTGACGGGGAGCTTTTTTGAGTTTTTTTTGCGGATGTGGTAAAGATAGTAAGTAATAGATTGGGAAAGGAGGGGACGGGCTATGAGGCACAAACCTCAGACACGCTCCAAGGTGTTTTCGGCGGATCATGGCGTGGACATCATCGGAGATATCCACGGCTGCTACGACGAGTTTATGGAATTGATCCAGCGCCTGGGGTACGAACGGAGCCGGGACGGCACCTATCGTCACCCGCAGGGCCGAAAGCTCCTTTCCCTCGGAGACATTACAAGCCGCGGGCCGCATTCCATCAAGATGCTGCAATTTTTCCACCTCCACGTTACAGCCGGGCTAGCGGAGATGGTAGACAGCAATCACGGCTGGAAAATCGCGCGCTGGCTGGACGGAAGGCCGGTGACACTGGCGCACGGCGATGAAAAGGTAGAGGAGGAGCTGCGTCTCTACCAGCAAGAGTTTGGACCGAAAAAAGCGTCTCTTTTGCGGGAGCAGAGTCGGCGCCTCTTATTCTCCTCGCCATCGCACATGATGATTCGCCGCCATGACAAGCTGGAAGCCGTTGCCGTCCATGCAGGAATCAAGGATGACTACATCGGCATGGATTCGCCGGCAGTCTATACGTTTTGTCGGTACGGGGACGTAGCCGGAACCGGACCGGATGGCCGCCCGATCCGCAGGGAGTGGGCGAAGGAACGCAAGGCCACAAGCCCGCTCATCGTTTGGGGACACGATCCCCACCCGGAGCCGAAACGAAAAAACGGCACCATCAACATCGACCAGGGCTGCGTGTTTGGCGGAATGCTCACCGCCTATCGCTTCCCGGAGGACGAGGTGTTGAGTGTGCCGGCCAGGAAAAACTATTCAGGTCTGGCGGATACGCCGCTGACCCGTTATACGGCAGATTGAGAATTGTTTTTCTTGTTTCTGCTATTGCTGACTTGCTCGATCGTATTTTTCGCGGACGAGTGAATACCGACACTGGCCAGGCCCGCTGTTACGCCTTCCATCAGCGCTGTTTTCCAGTCAAAGTTCGGCGAATACAGCCATTGGTTGGCCGTGTACAGCCCGACAATCAAGACAACCGCTACCCAACTGCGCAGCTTTTTGGGGATGCGAAGCACATCCGACAAGGTAGCGGTGCCTGCCAGGGCGAAAGCGATGATCAAACCGAGATCAAAGCCCATGTGATCCTGCCTCCTGTTTTATTTTTTCAATTGCTCATACAGACGCTTCAAGATGATGGCCTCCGCCCAGAGCGGCAATGGCTTGTCAGCCTGGTTCCGCCAGTCTTCATTGGTCAAAAGGCCCTGATCAAACATCCAGTCGATTCCTTCCTGTTTCCAATCCGGCAACGTTCCTCCACCTCCATTTCCAGGGCTGGGAGTAGTCGTGGGCGACGGGGTGGGGGCGGGAGTCGGTGCTGGCGTTGGAGCGGGGGTAGGAGCAGGTGTAGGTGCGACGGGAGGACGGTAGGGCAGCTTGGCATATTCGCAAAAAGCGCGGACAACCGCTTCGGCGAGCTGTTTCCAGTCCTTGACGAGCTTATCGGCGTCCAGCGGGTTGTCGGCGAAGCCGTATTCGATAATAACCGTTTCGACGCTGCCGGTTTCCCTGTGCATGTAGTAGTAGTCCAGACTGGGGTTGTTCGGGAGCGTTCGGGTGAAAATCCGGCGATTGGGCATTCCTTCCGCTTCCAGCTCCTCCTGGATCATGCGGGGGAATGCGGCGGAGCCATAGATCGAATAGATGACCTCCGACCCTCGTCCGCCGCCTGCGTTGATATGGTTGGATAGGCAGTAGCGGGCGCCGCTGTTTCGGACAAGCGCTGTCCGTGCATCGCTCGACAGCGTCGTATCGCTTGTTCGCGTCATCGCGACCGGAATGTTCAGTTCCTTGAAGCGATTGAACTGATACAAAGAAATTTGCAGAGTCATATCCTTTTCGAGAAATTGGGCGTTGTTGCCGCCGCCAGGATCGACTCCACCATGCCCGGCGTCCACAATCAGGATAGGAGCCATTTGTGCATCACCTCTTGTTAGTAGGATATGCGGGGGATGGCCAAGATGGCTTGGGGCAGTCTCATCAATTTCAAGCGTTGTCATGTACAGAATGCCCATCTATGGTACAATGAAAGAGTTCGTAACTACGCAAAGAGGATGGTAATGAATTGATGGCTTGGTACAACTGGGTAATCCCGATCGTTACATTGATACTCGGCCTTGTGGGCGGTTTTGCCGGAGGCACCTATTACTTGAAAAAACAGCTGTCCAACATGCAGATGGACGAAAAACAGCTGCAAGCCATGGCGCGTTCCATGGGGATGAATCTCAACCAAAAACAGCTGAAACAAATGAGCCGTACCATGAAAAACATGAAAATGCCAAATAAATTCGGGAAGTAGTGCGGAGGGGGTGGCGATATGGGACCGACCCGTCTGCGCTACACGATGATCGGTTTTATTGCCGGTGTGCTGGTCGTGTACTTGAAAGACCTGCCGATGGGGGAAGGGACTCGATTCGCAGCCCCTTTTTACGGAGCGGGCATCGGCCTTCTTATCGACGGCATCATCGTGCGCTTGAAGCAGCGAAAAGGGAAAGACGAGTAGGGGGGAGCTTGGCGATTGCCAGGCTTTTTTATTTGGCAGCTGCACGGGCGAAAGCCGTGTTTTTCGCATGGGCAGGACAAAGCCGGATCACGATACCGCGATCCGGCTGGTGGAGGGGCGCCTGTTTAGGAATGGGAAAAAATCAGCTCGTAGATCATTTTCGTAATCAGAACGATGGATACGATCAAAAACAGCGGACGGACGTAGCGAACGCCGGTTTTGATGGCGACCCTGGCGCCGATGCTGGCGCCGAGCAGCATGGCAACCCCCATGACAAGCCCGGTCAGAAAAATGACCTTGCCCTCCAGATAGAAGACGAACAGCGCAGAGAGGTTGCTGGCCAGATTCAAAATCCGCCCGTTTCCGGCCGCGATCACGAAGTCATAGCCGAACAGCAGCACCATCAAAAAAACGAAAAAAGAACCGGTCCCCGGTCCGAAGAAGCCATCGTAAAACCCGATCAAAAAGGTAAAAGGAATGCCGAGGCCAAGGGTGAACCTGGTCATCCCTTTGTAGTTGGAGTCTTGGCCGAACCGTTTGTTGAACAAGGTGTAGACAAAAATCAGCCCCATCATCACGATGACGAGCACCTTCAACAGCTCCTGGGGAACGAACAGTACCGTCTTTGCTCCGAAATAGGCGCCTGCGAGCGAAACCGGGAAGAGAATGCCCATCAGCTTCTTGTCGTATTTGCCCGAGCGGATAAAGGTAAAGGAGCTGGTCGCCGAAGAAATCGTGCCGGCAAGCTTGTTGGTGCCGAGCGCCAGATAGGGAGGCATGCCCAGACCGAGCAGAGCAGGCAGCGAGATAAGGCCGCCGCCGCCGACCGTGCTGTCGATGAAAGCGGCGACAAATCCGAAGAAAGCGAGAAACAATACTGTCAATAAGTCCATGTCCATAGCGATCACCTGGTTTTTTTAGGATGGGATACCCCCAGTCTAGCACTCTCCCTTTTGATTGCAAGCGGGAAATCGCGAAAAAGAATGCTAGATTACTATACTTTGCATACCGATTTGTTGTAAAAGTGGTGGTCTTGCAGTATAATAAAGTCGTAGCTTGACCCATACATATTTTGAGGAGGAATGTTACAATGGCACATCAACTTCCTGCATTGCCTTACGCACATGATGCACTGGAACCTCATATCGACGCGCAAACCATGGAGATCCACCACGGACGTCACCATGCTACTTATGTGAACAACCTGAACGCAGCTCTGGAAGCTTATCCTGACCTGCAACAAAAAAGCGTGGAAGAGTTGATTAGCAACCTGGACGCTTTGCCTGAATCCATCCGCACGGCTGTTCGCAACAACGGCGGTGGACATGCCAACCACACCCTGTTCTGGGAAATCCTCAGCCCGAACGGCGGCGGCGCACCAACCGGCGAACTGGCTGATGCGATCAACGCAGCTTTTGGCAGCTTCGATAACTTCAAGGCTGAATTCGCCAAAGCAGCTACTACTCGCTTCGGTTCCGGCTGGGCTTGGCTGACTGCTGAAGGCGGCAAAGTAGCCATCTCCTCCACTCCTAACCAAGACAGCCCGATCATGGAAGGCAAAACGCCTATTCTCGGTCTGGACGTGTGGGAGCATGCTTACTACCTGCGCTACCAAAACAAACGCCCTGACTACATCAACGCGTTCTGGAACGTAGTAAACTGGGAAGAAGTAAGCAAGCGTTTCGCTGCTGCGAAGTAATCCTGGTTCTTTTTGCAATCATAAAGGCTTGTCGCATCTGTATGGCGGCAAGCCTTTTTTATCGTATCCGAAAAAGAGGCTAGCTGCCCGTGAGAAAGCATCGGCGCTGGACTTGGGGCGAGCCGGACTTTCTTTTTTCCGCAGGATGGTCAGGCGAGCGAAGATCCGTTATAATACTTACTAAAAGTAACTTAATTTAAAAAATAAAGAGAGGTGTTTCTCATGCTGCCGGCTTTGTTCGTTGCCCATGGCGCTCCGCTGCTTGCGCTGGAAAACAATGCCTATACCCAAGCCTTGCAACAGTTGTCCAGCCAATGGCCGCGCCGTCCGCGCGCGATCGTGATGTTTTCCGCTCACTGGGAAGCTGTTGACCAGATGGTGGGTACGATGGAGACGTTTCCCACGATCCACGATTTTGGCGGCTTTCCGCAAGAACTGTACGAGATTCAGTACCCGGCAAAAGGCGACGCTGCCGTGGCGCAGGAGGTAGCGCAGCTGTTACGGGACGCTGGCGTGCCTGTCGTCCTGGATACGACAAGAGGGCTCGACCACGGTCACTGGGTCGTGCTGCGCCATCTGTTCCCGCAAGCCGATGTGCCTGTCGTGGCCCTGTCCGTCAATCCGAATTTGACTGTCATGCAGCAGTACATGATCGGCAAGGCCCTCAGTCCTCTGCGGCAAAAAGACGTACTGATTATCGGCTCTGGCGGTACGATCCACAACTTCTCCTACCTCAACTTGCGCGAGACGTCGGACGGTGCCTTCGACTGGGCTCTGGAGTTCGAAGACTGGCTCCAGCAGACGTTGACCGCGTGGCAGATCGAGGATTTGGCGCGTTATCGCGAGCTTGCGCCGCATGCGGACAAAGCGGTGCCCGTCTACGGAAGCGAGCATTTTGTACCGCTCATTTACGTGATGGGGGCGGCCGATGACGAGCGCGCGGCGCAGCGGCTGCATATGAGCTTTCGCTACGGCAGTCTGAGCCATACGATCTGGCAGTTTGGACATTCGAAATAACGGAGGGAGCATGGAGCAGCTCAGTTGCAAAAAAAAACCACCCTTTTTCCTGAAAAGAGCGGTTTTGCGGTCGTGGCTTGCGAGCTACCCGAGCTGTCGCTTCGAGGCCAGCTTTTTCGCGAGCTGCTCCTCTCCGCGGTGAATCCAGCCGACGAAGGAGTCCTTGATATTCAGCTCGTAATCGAGATGGACCACGGCGACGAACATGTAATGGCTCTTGCCTTGAAAACGGGAACGGTAGCGCAGATCAATCCATTTGACTTCGTAGCCGAAGGGGCGTTCCTTCGTTTCTACGTGAGCATGGTGTGTGAAGGCGAGAAAGGATTGGACGTTGGAGCTTTTTTTGGCGGCGGCAATCACTTCGTTTTCAGGCTTGATGGAGAAAGTGTCCAAAATCACCACGTCGCCGGAATGCACCTCGCCCACGTACCAGTGCTGCTCGGTTTTGGCGACAAAGGTCCAGTGCGTCCAGGAAAGGGTAGGGATGATGGTGTACATGCCAGGCTTGCCGATGCGTGCGCGCACCAGCTCGGTCGTCCGCTTTTGCACTTGGCAGCGCCAAGAGTAATACAGGGCGATCACGAGGTAAATCAAGAGAAAGCTCCGCCCGGGATGTGCGCCTGCTGCCCAGAGCATGAAGCCGACGAGATGGGCGGCAAATATGAACGGGTCAAAAATGAAAATGGCGTTGAGGGCGACCCATTTATCGCGAAACGGATACAAGCCCTTTGTGCCATAGGAATTAAACAAATCGACGAAAACGTGCAGGCAGACTGCCAGAAAGATCCAGGCTAGCAGATGAAGCCAGTCGGTCTGCGGCATTAATGCCTGAATGAGGACAAAAATAGCTCCTGTCCAGACAAACAAGGCCGGTACAGAGTGAGAAACGCCCCGATGGTTGCGTATATAGGCAGCTGTACCGCGGAGGCGGACCAACCCATCCAGATCGGGTGCTTGCGAACCGATGACCGTTCCGATCATAACAGCTGCCGCAAGCGAGGGAGAAGAAGCGACGACAGGATCAAGGTAGGCGAGCCCGGCCAATCCGAAGCCCATGGCAAAGTGTGTGGCAGTATCCATGAAATCGTTGTTTTCCTCCTTTCCTTCCAGACTGTTGTTATTGTTTATTATAGCGTGTGAGGCGACATAATTCTCTCCCCTGCTGAAAAAAATTGTGAGCTTGTTCCCGCTTTTGCAAAAAGGGTATGATGAATACGAGCAAGGAGGGACATCTCGCATGTTAACCGTGTTTATCGAGTACAAGCTGCAATCGGACAAACGGGATCAGGCTCTGCGGCTGCTCGCATCCATGGCTGAACGCATGGAAGCGTTGGGCGCGCGCCAGTACCGCTGTATGGAAGGGCTGGATCAGCCGGGTTTGTTTGTCGAAGCCTTTGAAGTTGAGACTGTGCGCGCATACGAACAGATCAAGGCACACCGCTTGGCAGACCGCGCGTTTTGCGACTGTGTATCGGGCGGAGCGGACAAGCTGCACGTTTGGGCGTTTCGTCCAGCCGCGTTACCACAATAGAAGGAGCAGACGACGAAGAAATGGCAAGGAAAAAAGAAACCGGCTTGCGGTACACTCTCCCGGAGGAATTTCACGTCTTCGGCTTTTCGCGCGATTTGCTAGCCTGGTACGACTCGCAGAAGCGGGACCTGCCATGGCGGATCAACCGTGACCCCTATCGGGTCTGGGTGTCGGAAATCATGCTGCAGCAGACGAGAGTCGAAACCGTTAAGCCTTATTATATGAATTTCATGGAAAAATTTCCGACGGTGGTCGATTTGGCACAAGCACCGGAGGAGGAAGTATTAAAAGCGTGGGAAGGACTTGGCTACTATTCCCGTGCCCGCAATTTGCAGGCGGCAGCGCGCGAGGTGACGGTCCGCTACGGGGGAGTCGTGCCGGACACGCCGGAGGAGATCGCCACCTTGAAAGGCGTAGGGCCGTACACAGCCGGCGCGATTTTAAGCATTGCCTACGAAAAGCCGGAGCCTGCTGTCGACGGGAACGTCATGCGCGTCTTTTCCCGGCTATTGTACTTGACGGATGACATTGCCAAGCCCGCTACCCGCATCAAGATCGAGCATCTCGTGCGCCAGGTGATCCCGGAGGGCCGAGCGGGCGATTTCAACCAGGCGCTGATGGAGCTGGGGGCGATGGTCTGTGTGCCGCGTTCGCCCCACTGTCTGACCTGTCCCGTGTTTGATTACTGTATGGCCCGACAGGAGGGTGTGCAGGAGGAGTTGCCGATCAAGGGCAAAGCGAAACCGCCCCGTCCTGTCGATCTGCAAGTGGCGATCATCGAACGCGACGGCAAGGTGCTGATTAACAAACGCCCCGATCAGGGGCTGTTGGCAGGCATGTGGGAGTTTCCCATGGTGGAGACAGAGCAGCAAAAAGATGCCGCCAAAAGAGAGGCGCTGGCGCGTGGAATCAGCGAACGATTCGGAATCGACATCGAGGTTCTGGAGCCGCTCGGCGCGGTGCAGCACGTCTTTTCCCATCTACAGTGGAACATGCAGGTCTGGTCCTGTGACTGGATTGAGGGAGGCGAACTGCCGGGCCATGCCCGTTTTGCCAGCTGGAGCGAGCTGGACACGTATACGTTTCCTGTCGCCCACCACAAAATCCGCGAGCTGTTCGGGCAAAAAACGAAATAGCGCACGACTTCTCAAAAAACTGGCGAGGCTCTCTCGGCAGTTTTTTGTCCAAGTAGCGCTAATGCTGCCCAACCTGGCGCGCGCTGGATGCCATGCTTTTCGCCCCCTCCCAAAAAAGAAGATCATGCCAAGCGGGACATGATCTTCCGGGATTTTATCGTTGTTTGCAAAGCGGATGGCTTATCGGTAGAGAAATTCCGGAAACTGCATCGCGATCTGATGCTTCCGATCTTCCCATTCTGCGATCGCTTTTTGCTGCAAGTACTGCTTTTCGAGCTGCTCAGGCGTCGGTTTCCGTTTCTCGATGATAATCGTGAAGAAAATCATTGGAATGTACATGAAGGTCCACCTCCCATCCCTGTTGTGTGGTGCAGTCAGCCGCCGTCTATCGCTTTGACTCCTGTAAATCTCATCATTTGACGTCTTTGTCTGTTTTTCATCAACAATCCCTCCCAGTGAGTGTTATGCGAATCCCAACCATTAGATGCGGCTGACAAGTTGTGCGGCTTCCATCGCGTGAGCCTCGGCGCGTTCCTCCAGATAACGAGCGCGGGCATAAGCTGCCAGGCGTTGTTTCGGGGGAACCTGTTTGCGCTCGATCTTGACAGTGAACAGCAAGAAGTTCAGTACCATAGAGAATCACCTCCTTTCAAATGGGAAAATTTGGGTTTTAGTCGCCAAGAAAAAGACCACGGGCGAATGCCTGCGGTCTGTTGGCTGCACGAAGAAATCGAAAGACCACAAGCTACAACGCCTATGGCCTGGTCATGGACGAATGAGAATGCAAAAGATGCGAAACCATCTACCGTTCGTCGGTCCAGGAGGCGCTGTTATATGCAGTTTTGGCAACGATTGAATGATCGGCGAATGCAAGTGGAAAAGCCAATACAGGTATCATCATGTTGCAGCCTCCTTCCTTCGAGTAGTGGGATCGTAAAATGTAAACTTAGCATATGGCATTTTTTTCTTGTTGTAAAGCACTTTTCACCTAATTTACAAAAGAAAGTGAATTCAGAAAATAATAAAATATAATAAAAAGTAAAGATATGCGCGATTATTGGTTTAGCCAGCGCGATAGAGCGGGTAAGTATATGTGACGACGAGACTATGCGAAAAGGTGATGAATTCGAATGAAAATGCCCAGATTGACCGTTCGAACCAAGCTGATTGCTTCGTTCTCCTTTATTTTGATTGTTCCCGTGCTCGCTCTTGGCCTGCTCTCCTACCAGAGCGCCAAGGATCGGCTGGAGGAGCAGCTGCTGGTGACAGCCTCCGAGAACGTTCGCCTGGTGGACGAGCTTTTGGACCGCACGCTGGAGGCGCAATCCCGCGATTTGGCGCTGATCGCCTCGGAGGTCGGGAGAGAGGAGCTGACGGAAGAGGCCAGAAGCGCAACCCGCGCCAAGCTGCAAACCTTCCACAAGCTGCATCCTGACATTGGCGAGGTCTACATCGGCGAGGAAAACGGCAAGATGATGATGGCGACGGACGCCAAGCTAAGCGACGATTTCGATCCGCGAAAACGCCCCTGGTACCAGGCGGCCATGGCTCAGCCTGACAAGACGATCATTACGGACCCTTTTATTGATGCGGTGACGGGCAACGTAGTCGTAGGGTTGGCCAAAGCTTTGTCGGACCGCTCCGGCGTCCTTGGAATCGACATTCAGTTGACCACGCTCAACGAAACCGTGAAGCAAGCGAAAATCGGCGAGAAAGGATACCTGTCCCTCCTCGACGCCAACCGCAAGCTGCTGCTCCATCCGACCGGAACAGCAGGCGCCGATGTGACGCATCCGTGGGTGGATAGCCTGTACGCCCAAGCCAATGGGCAGTTTGACTTCGAGGATGAAGGCTACGCGGCGCGAGCGACTTTTGTCACCAACGAGCAAACAGGCTGGAAGCTGATGGGCGTCATGTACCGTACAGAAGCAGAGACCGCCTCCAGTCCGATCTTTTACCGGATGCTTGTGGTCATCGGGATCACGATCGCCATCGGCGCGGGAATCGTGTACAGCATTTTGCGCTCGCTGTTGCGTCCACTGCAACAATTGACGGATGCAGCGGAAAAAATGAGCCAGGGTGACGTGACGCAGCAGGTCGAAGTTAAAAGCGACGACGAGTTGGGCGTATTGGCCAAAACGTTCAACCATATGGCCGAATCGCTGCGTTCCCTGCTGTACTCGGTGAACGATTCGGTTCAGCAGTTGGCTGCATCCGCCGAGCAGCTCTCGGCAAGCGCAGAACAGACGAGCAAGGCGACCGAGCAGATTGCGACGACGATGCAGGACATGGCGGCAGGCACCGAGCAGCAAGTGTCCCACACCCAAAAGAGTACCGCGGCAGTCGGGCAAATGTCGCAACGGATTACCCAAATCGCTGATTATACGCACGAAGTATCCGAAACGGCAAAGCAGACGGCAACCGTGGCGGCGGAAGGAAACCGCTCCGTACAATCGGCGGTGCAGCAAATGACTGCCTCCAGCGAATCGATCCTGAGTCTGGCCAAAGTGGTGGACAACCTGGGAGTGCGCTCGCAGGAAATCGGCAAAATCGTCGACGTGATTACGGCCATTGCCAGCCAGACCAATTTGCTGGCGTTGAACGCAGCCATTGAAGCGGCGCGGGCGGGCGAGTCCGGTCGCGGATTTGCGGTAGTAGCGGACGAGGTGAGAAAACTGGCCGAGCAGTCATCTGCGTCGGCAGAGCAGATCAGCCATTTGATTGCGGCAATCCAGCAGGAGACGGAAATTGCCGTTGACGTCATGGAAAAAAGCAAGCGGGAAGTGACGGAGGGGATCGGAAAAGTATACGAGGCTGGGCGTTCGTTTGACCAAATTCAGTCGGCGGTCGATGAAGTGGCGCTAAAAATTGGCCGAGTCTCCCAAGCTTCGCAAGATATTTCCGAGCAGACCCAGTTGGTCGTCCAGCTCATCAACCATATTTCCGAGGTGACCCTGCAGGCTTCGGATGGGACGCAAAGCGTATCGGCAGCAGCCGAGGAGCAGCTCGCCTCCATGGAAGAAATCGCGTCCTCCGCTACATCTCTGGAGCGATTGGCGGAAAATCTGCAAGATCAGATCGGCAAATTCAAGATGTAAAGCAAAAACCCGGTGCAACGGACAGCTCGTCTGCCGTGCAGCCGGGTTTTTTCGCCTGTTTCGAAGGGCATAGGGCGACAGGGCTTAGGGCAGCAGAGATTTTGGCTCCCGGTAGCAAAAGCAGGAGCGGAGTTGTATAATGAATAAGTAATTTTGATTGATTAGTACCTGATATTAATAGTTGGTGTGTAGGAGGCAATGCTTTTATGAATACGACAAACAAAGTGGCATTGGTGACTGGCGGGACGCGCGGCATCGGCAAAGCGATTGCGATGCAGCTGGCTGAGCAAGGCTACGATCTGGTTTTGAACTATTTGCGCAACCGTTCCGCAGCGAGAGAGGCAGCTGCGGAGCTGGAGGCAAAGGGAGTGCGCGTGCATCTGGTCAAAGCCAACGTAGGTGACGTGGCCAAGATCAAGGAGCTGTTTGCAGAGATTGACCGCGAGTTCGGTCGACTGGATGTGTTTATCAACAATGCGGCTTCCGGTGTTCTGCGTCCGTTGATGGAGCTGGAAGAGAGCCATTGGGACTGGACGATGGAAATTAACAGCAAAGCCCTGTTGTTCTGTGCGCAAGAAGCGGCAAAACTAATGATCAAGGGCGGAAATGGCGGGAAAATCGTCAGCCTGTCCAGCCTCGGCTCCATTCGCGTACTGGACAACTACACAGCGGTTGGCGTCTCGAAGGCGGCGGTAGAAGCGATTACACGCTACCTGGCTGTCGAGCTGGCACCGCACAATATCGTGGTCAATGCGGTCTCCGGCGGCGCCGTGGATACAGATGCGCTCAAACACTTCCCGAATCGCGAAGAACTGCTCGGCAACTCCGCGCAACGCACGCCGGCAGGGCGGATTGTAGAACCGGAAGACCTGGCGAACGCGGTGATGTTCCTGATCTCCGACAAGGCTTGGATGGTGCGCGGACAGACCTTGATCGTTGACGGAGGCATTTCTCTTTTGACCTAATTCGTCCTCATGCGGTGACCAGGAGTTGGCGACTTTGACGCCTGACTACACAAGACAAAGTTGTCCTTGTGTTGTACAATAGAGGAAGAAGGTTACGAAGGAGGCAACGTATGCTGATTCGTCCGTTTCGACTCGGTGACTATTCGGCTATCACAAGTATCTGGCAACAGACGGGTTTGGACCAATCGGGCACGGAGTCGTTGAACGATTTGGCCCAACAGTTGGCATGGGACAGCGATTTGGTTATGGTGGCGGAAAAAGACGGCAGAGTTGTTGGAGTCGTGGTCGGCACGATTGACGGAGCGCGCGCCTATTTTTACCGGCTGGCGGTTCTCCCCGAGATGCAAGGTTCCGGTATTGGCCGCGAACTCGTGTCTGCCATCGAAAAGCGCTTCAAACAACGCGGCGTCAATAACGTCCTGATTATGGTCAATCAGGCGAATCCGGAAGTCCTTCCGTTTTACCTTTCGCTTGGCTACGAAGTACAAAAATTTGTAACGCTTTCCAAAAAGCTCTCTTCCTAAAGGAGGCTTGTCCCCATTCAAATAGAGAAGAGAAGAAAGGGGAGAGTCATGTCACCAACTCCGGGCTCCAATATCCGCATTGAAAGTTATAAACATGATCATTCGCTGCACCGCATTTGGGACAAATCTACGCTGATCCATACCAGTGATGCGGTGGTGATTGGGGGGAACGATCGGGTCAAGGTGACAGAAGCAGACGGGCGGGAGTGGCGCACGCGCGAGCCGGCCATTTGTACATTTGGTCGGGGCCAGTGGTTCAATACCATTGCCATGATTCGCGACGACGGCATCTACTATTACTGCAACATTGGTTCGCCCTTCACCATGAAGGGACAGCTGCTCAGCTACATAGACTATGATCTCGATGTAAAGGTGTTTCCCGATATGACGTATTCGATTCTGGATGAAGAGGAGTTTCTGTTGCACAGCAAACAGATGAACTACCCTCCGTTTGTCGTGGAAAAAGTACAGACCGCGCTGCGAGAAGTGCTGGATTGGATCAGCGCGCGCCGCGGCCCTTTTCAGAACGGCTTTGTGCAACGCTGGTACGAGCGGTATCTTTTAGTGCGAGACGATGAGGAATAATCCCTTTCCCGTGATCCGGGGGAGGGATTTCCTTGTCCTGTCGGAAACTTGAAAAAAGGCGAAGCACGATCACCTGCGTGCAAAATTGGCTGTGCCTGGACGAATCGGGCACAGCCACGTTTCTATGTAAGGGAGGTATGCTGGTTGAGCATACGTCGCTATTTGGCCTATGTGATGCCCTACTGGAAACAAATCGTGGGCACCATATTCATAGGCATCATCAAATTTTCCATTCCGCTTGCTCTGCCGCTCATCATCAAATATGTGATTGACGATTTGCTGCCAAGCCCGATGCCCCGCGAGGAAAAACTGGCGCAGCTGTTCTGGCTGATGCTCGCCGCGTTTTTTGTGTTTACGGTGGTGCGTGCGCCTGTCGAGTACATCCGCCAATACTTCGCGCAGTGGGTTTCCAGCAGAATCTTGTTTGACATTCGCAATCAGCTCTACTCGCATTTGCAGCGACTTTCGATGCGGTACTACAACAACACGAAGACGGGCGAGGTCATTTCCCGGGTCATTAACGACGTGGAGTCCACAAAAAGCTTTGTGGAGACAGGTCTGATGAATCTGTGGCTCGATCTGATTACGATCGGGCTGACGCTTTTGATTATGTTCTCGATGGATGTGGAGCTGACGCTGGTCGCCATCGTCGTCTTTCCGCTGTACAGCTTTTCCGTCAAATACTTTTACAAAAGGCTGCGCCAGCTGACGAGGGAGCGTTCTGCGGCGCTTGCTCGGCTGCAAGGCTATTTGTACGAGCGCGTGAACGGCATGTCGCTGATCCGCAGCTTTGCGCTGGAAAGCCACGAGAGCAAAAGCTTCGCCAAGGAAAACAATCAGTTTCTGGACAAAGCGCTGGAGCATACGCGCTGGAATGCGCGGACGTTTTCCGTCGTCAATACGGTCACCGATATCGCGCCGCTTTTCGTCATCGCCTACGCGGGCTACCAGGTGATCGGCGGCAGCATGAGTGTAGGGACGCTGGTAGCGTTTTACGCCTATTTGGAGCGGCTGTACACGCCGCTGCGTCGTCTGGTCAATTCCAGCACGGTGTTGACGCAAGCGATCGCCTCCATGGACAGGATGTTCGAGTTTCTCGATGAATCGTACGACATCGTGGACAGCCCCCATGCGCGCGAACTGCCAGTCGATCCCGCGACGGGACGAATCCGGGGCGAGATTTGCTTTGAGCATGTTTCGTTTCGCTACCGGGAAGACGGGCCGCTCGTGTTGCAGGACGTGAACCTGACGATGAAACCGGGAGAGACAGTGGCGATCGTCGGGATGTCCGGTGGCGGCAAATCGTCGCTGATTAGCCTGTTGCCGCGCTTTTGGGACGTGACAGAAGGGCGGATTACGATAGATGGCATCGACATTCGTGAGCTGAAGCAGCAAAATTTGCGCCATCATATCGGCCTGGTGCAGCAGGATACGATTTTGTTTAGTGAATCGGCCAGAATCAATATTTTGATGGGAAATCCTGCGGCGGATCAGCAGGCCGTCGAGGAAGCGGCGCGCGCGGCGAACGCGCATGAATTCATCAGCGAGCTGCCGCAGGGCTACGACACCGAGCTGGGCGAGCGAGGCGTGAAGCTCTCGGGGGGCCAAAAGCAGCGAATTGCCCTCGCGCGGGTTTTCCTGCGCAATCCGGGCATTCTCATTTTGGACGAAGCGACCTCTGCCCTTGATCTGGAGTCGGAGCACATGATTCAGGAGTCGCTGGCCCGCCTGACCAAAGGCCGAACGACGCTGATCGTAGCGCATCGTCTGTCCACAATCACGCATGCGGACAAAATCGTCGTCATGCGCGAGGGGCAGATTGTCGAGCAAGGCAAGCACGAGGAACTGCTTGCGCAAAAAGGAGTGTACGAGAGCCTATGGAGCGTCCAGGATTTTGGAGGTGTGTCGGAAACAGGCGTGCGGGATGAGCGCTCAGGGCGAAGGGAGGGATTCTGATGGAGATATGGCGACGCAATTTATACGTGCTCTGCGGATCGCTGTTTGTCGTCATGCTGGCGATGAGCATGATTATGCCGTTTTTGCCGCTCTATATTCAGCAAGACTTCGGGATAGACGATCCGCACCAGGTGACGGCATGGGCGGGGATAATTTTTGGCGCCAATTTTTTGACCGCAGGGCTTGTGTCCCCGATCTGGGGCAATCTCGCTGACAAGCACGGGCGCAAGATCATGATTTTGCGTTCCGGCTACTTCATGTCGATCACGGTTGCGTTGACGGGCTTTGCCGGAAGTTTGTGGCAGCTGTTGGCGCTGCGGCTGATTAACGGGCTTGTGGGCGGGATCATTCCGGCCAGCACGGCGCTCGTAGCTTCGTCTGTGCCGAAAGAACGGATCGGCTGGGCGCAGGGGTTGCTGCAATCGTTTATTACGGCGGGCACGATCATGGGACCGCTTTTTGGCGGTGTGCTGGCGAATCAGATCGGCTTTCGGATGATCTTCGTGGTGACAGGCAGTCTGCTTTTGCTCGCTACTTTGGTCATTACGTTTACGGTTAAAGAGACGTTTGTTCCACCAGAAAAAAAGGACCGCTCCAGCCTGAAGGAAGATTTTCAGATGATCTTTTCGTCCAAAGAGCTGCCGGCACTCTTTTTTGTAACCGTGATGATCCAGTTTGCGCTGTTCAGCATCGTGCCTGTCTTGCCGATCTACATCGCGCAGCTGGTCAGCTCGGAAGGGGCGAAGGTAGCGCTGTGGGCGGGAATTGTCCAGGCGGCGATGGGGATTGCCAACGTGTTCGCTTCTCCGCAGCTGGGACGGCTGGGAGATCGGTTCGGCTCGCAAAAAGTGCTGTTGTTCGCTTTGCTCGCGGCGGCCTTCCTGTTCATTCCGCAAGGGCTGGTCTGGACGGTGTGGCAGCTGGTGGTCCTGCGCTTTTTGCTCGGGCTGTCGCTCGGCGGGCTGCTGCCTTCTGTCAACGCGCTGCTGCGCCGCGCAACCCCTGCGCATATGGTCAGCCGCGTCTACGGCTACAACAACAGCTTCGTCAGCATCGGGAGCATGCTCGGGCCGATGATCGGCGGCTTTATGGCCGGGTACGTGAGCATCAACGGCGTGTTTTTCATGACGAGCGCCTTTTTGTTCATCAATGCGGGCTGGGTGTATTACAGTTTTTTCCGCAACAAATCTGTACAGTCTACAGAATCTGGAATAGAATAAGGCATATGTGACGAAACGAGGTGCACCTCCATTGTGATAAGAAGTCGGCAGGAATAAGTGCATATTCCGTCAGGAGCCGGGAACGGTCCTGAACCGACAGGAGGTTGTGCATCGTGTGGCAAAGACGATTCGTTTGCCTCTGGGCGGGTCAGACATTGGCCAATCTGGGGGATGTTTTTTACATTGTGGCGTTCATTTCGGTCATCTACGCGGCGTCCGGCTCGGTGATGTACACGGCGTTTGTGTCCGTAGTGATTTTGTCGGCGCAGTCTGTCAGCGGCTTGACCGCGCCGCTCTTTTTTCGCAGATGGACGCTTTCGCGCATGCTCGTCTTGTCGCAGGCACTGAAAACGGCTCTGCTCGCGGCAGCGGCTGTGTGGGTGGACAGGGAGACGGGGACGCAATGGCTCTGGCTGCTCTTCAGTCTCGGGGCGATGATCGCCTTCATGGACGGCTGGGCCAATCCGGCGCGCAACGCGCTAGTGCCGCAGCTTGTGCCCCGCGAAGAGCTGATGCGGGCAAACGGCCTGCTTGCAACTTCCGATCAGACGGTTCATTTTGCCGGATGGGCGGCGGGGGGCTTGCTCGTGGCCTGGTTGGGAGCGAGCACCGTTCTCTGGGGCACAGTGGCCGCCTACGTCTTGGCAACGCTCGCTATGCTGGGAGTCAAGCCGGAGGATGCCGAAGTTGCCGAGGATGCTAAAGATACCGAAGCCGGCCAGCGGATTTCTCCCCAGCAGCCGCAGGGAGATTGGCTTACGGGCTGGAAAACGATCCGCGCTGTGCCGCTGTTGCGGCAACTGGTGGCGCTGGATGTCGTCATGGGCATCGCGGGCACGGTCTGGATCGCGGCGATTTTGCTGCCTTATGTCCTGGAAGTGCTGGGGCAGGGCGAAGCGTGGTGGGGATACATCAATGCGGGCTACCTGCTTGGCTCGATCATCGGCGGCACGTTGCTTTTGAAGTACGGCGGGCAGATGAATCGGCAGCTGCCTCGCTGGCTGTTGGCGGGAGTGAGCGGTACCGCGCTGATGACCTTGCTGTTTGGCAGCGTATCGTATCCGTTGGCGGCTTTGCTGTTTTCCTTTGCGCTGGGTCCGTTTCTGGAGATGGCGCTGGTGAGCAAGCAGACGATGTTGCAG
This sequence comes from Brevibacillus sp. SAFN-007a, assembly GCF_051967035.1. Lineage (NCBI taxonomy): Bacteria > Bacillati > Bacillota > Bacilli > Caryophanales > Paenibacillaceae > Brevibacillus > Brevibacillus sp. SAFN-007a. Next base: position 30,927 of record NZ_JBQCKK010000020.1, read on the forward strand.
CAGGAGACAGAGCCAGCGGCATTGCCGTACGTCTTGTCTGCCAAAGGCACGCTCGACGCGCTTGTTTTCGGGCTGTCCTCGCTGGTGATGGGAGCTTTCGCCCAGTGGCTTGGCACCCGTGCCGTTTATTGGCTCTCCGGTCTGCTGCTGGTGGTGGCAGTTGGCTTGGCATGGCGGCTGTGGCAAAAGCGGCCCGCGCATGCGGGTGAGCAGGGGCAAACTTTTTAGAGAATGATAGGATCCCCCCTTTAAGTAGACAGTAAAAAGAAAGACTTTACTGTTTATTTGGAGGGGATTTTTTACGGGGAAAACGAGAGGAATCAAGCGCGTTTACGCAACCTCAGCTCAGATCCTGACGGGATGAGGCTGCGTAAAGCAAGGGCTTGTTTTCAGCTGTCCGCTTGACGGGGTTGCGGTCAATGTCAACGTATAAGCTATTCCTGCTCCCGGATTAACCCCATAAAAATTGGATTCATGCAAATCTATTGCTCAAATAACAGAAAAAGCTCTTCTCGCGTTAATTTTCTTACCTCATCAATTGTGAGAACAGAAAAGATGAAATCTCGGACTTGTTCTTCTTCTTTGGTAGCAGGATCGGGTAAAAGTTCCCCCTCAGAAGTGTTGAAACGCTGGTTAAACTTTTCAAAGTTCATGTTAGCCGTCATGGAGACTTCCATATTCTTATGCTGTCCGTTTTGTAGGACAAGTTCATACTGAGCTGTAACCGTTATGCTTTCAGCACTGTATGTATCAATGGATATATTTGTTACCGTGTATTCTTTTGCCGGCAGCACACCTTCTTTTAATAACCGGACATACTCCTGGTATTCTGGATGAAGGGTGGAAAGGTTCTTTTGCAAACGTTGTTTAGCTTCTGGAAGGATATGCCAAGTGATGAAAGAGTATCTTTGTAACAGTTCTTCTTCTGTTTTCACAGTAAAGAGTGTTGGCCATTCGGATTCCAGTTTTTGAATCAGAATGGATAATACGGATTCAGGAGATTTTATACGTTCCATCATTTCGGACTTTTTCTTGTAGTCAATCTTCGAAACGGTCATGGTAGGTGTCTTTTCCTCCAGATTGCTGGATGTTGTAACAGTCTCGGCTGAGCATGCCATTAATCCAACTGCAACGGGAATGAATACAAACAGCTTCCGCACCTTACTCATAATCAACCTCCCTAGAATAGGAATAGCGAACCTAATTCGGCTCGCCACCGCAACGTTCATGGAGTTTTCTATCCCCCTCCCTATTTGATTACGTCTAGTATCATATATTTAACTCAAATTGTAAAAAATTCCTTTTTACCCACCTTCCCTATTTTCTGGTTTCTCTTATTTTTCAAATCAAAAGCAATTCACGGGCGGGGGCTGTCTAATCAGTCTCACTGGATCAGAATCGTCTACATTCGTAATCTGTGCAAAAAAAAGACCGGAAGCGACTCCGGTCTTTTCCATTCATTCCGCGGCTATTTGGTAAGGGTAGTGCCTTGCAGATGACGCAGAATCGCCATCAGGTCCAGCTCGCCCAGTCCTTCCTCCAGGGCATGGCGGTAGGTTGCCTGCGCCGATTCCGCAAGCGGAGTAGACACGCCAGCCTCGCGGGCCAGGCGCAGGTCTTTGGCCATATGCTTCAAGGCAAAAGCCGCCGGATAGTCGTCTGCAAGAATCGAGGCCGCTTTTCCGCGAATCAGCGGGGTGCCTACAGCGCTTTGCGAAATAATCTCCAGCATTTGCTCCGTCTCAATCCCGAGCGAGCGGGCGAACAGCAGCGTTTCCGACACGCCCTGGACCGTGATGCCGAGCAGGAGATTGATCGCCAGCTTGGCAGAGGTGCCCGCGCCGTTCGGTCCCAGGTAAAGGGCAGCCTTGCCGAGCTTGTCCAAGAGAGGCTTTGCTTCGTCGTAGTCCGCTTGTTCGCCGCCAACCATGATGACGAGCTGCGCTTCCTTTGCCGGACCGACACTGCCTGAGACCGGAGCGTCGAGAAAACGCAGCCCGGCTTTTTGCGCTTGCTTCGCCAAAAAGCGGGATGTCTCCGGCGCAATCGTGCTCATGTCAATCGCCAGCTTGCCGGATACACGCGCCGACAGCACGCCGTCTGCTCCGGTGTAGATCGCGGTTACGGCATCATCGTCGCTGACCATCGTAAACAGTACGTCGCATTCCTCGGCGAGCCGGGGGAGAGACGCCACCTGCTTCGCGCCGAGCGAAACCAGCGGAGCCGCCTTGTCCGGCGTACGGTTCCAGACGCGCACGTCATAGCCCGCTGCCAGCAGATTTCCCGCCATTGGTATGCCCATCTTGCCCAAGCCAATCCAACCTACGATCATGTCTGATTACTCCTTTTCGTCGCTTTGTTCACCGATCTGCTTTTGCACAAGTTCTTTCAAGGCGGCGTGCTTGGCCGCTGTCATGGCAAACAGCTCGTCAAAGCCGCCCGGCAAGGTTTTGGCGAGGACGCGCAGCCCTTCCTCGGTAATGCCGCCTTTAGTGGCGACGCGCTCGATCAGCTGGTCGAAGCCAAGCTGCTCGTTTTTCAGAAGCAACGCCGTTCCCAGCATCGTCTCCACGAGGATGCTGCGGGCCTTCTCGATTCCCAGCTCCGGCGTTTTGCGAACAGCTGCCTGGGCAAACGAATCGAGGATCCCCGCAAGCAGCCCAGGCGCACTGCTGCTCAAAATCGTCGCCGTCTCGATTTCCGTATCGGCAACCTCCTGCACCTCGCCGATGGCAGACAGCAGCGCAAGCAAATGTCCGCGCTGTTGGGCGTTGACTCTATCGCTGTGCGTGTACAGCGACACCCCGTGCAGCTCCGAGGAAACGACAGTCGGGATCACTTTGCTGACCGGCCCGTCATGCACGGTTTCCAAATCCGCGATGCTGACCCCGGCAGCGACCGAGACAATATGCTTCTCGGCAGACAGCGACAGCCCGCGTAAAACAGGCAGAATGTCCAGCGGCTTCGTACAGAGGAAAATCAGCTCCGCCTGTTCGCACACTGCTTGTGCGCTTGCCCCGGCGACCACGCCGTATTCCGCTCGCAGCTGCTCGGCCTTTGCTGGTGTGCGGTTGAAGACAACGACGTGTTCCGGTTGAATCACTGCGCTTTTGCAAAATGACTTCGCGAGCATTTGCCCCATACTTCCCAACCCGATAATCCCGATGCGCATGTACAAAACCTCCCGCCTCATTGTAACGCAAGTCCATAAAAAAGGTACAGCCTCCCGCAGGGGAAGAGGCTGTACCTGCTTTTGTCTGTTCGTATTTTGGCAAAGGCGATTATTCGTCAGAGCTTCTGAAAATCATAATGTATTTGACCAGCTCCAGTACGGAGATCAGCGCGGCGGCCACATAGGTCAGCGCGGCGGCGCCCAGCACCTTGCTTGCTCCGCGTTCTTCCTCGTTGCGAATAAAGCCCATTTTCAGCATCAGATCTTTGGCACGGCTGCTTGCGTTAAACTCGACTGGCAGCGTGATGAGCTGGAAGGCAACGGCGCTGGAGAAGAAAATAATCCCGAGCAGCAAGAGACCTGTCATTTGGAAAAAGAATCCACCGAGCAAGAGCAGCGGCGCAACACCGGATACCATGTTGACAAGCGGGAAAATGCGGTGGCGCGCTACAAGCATCGGATACGAAACCTTGTGCTGAATAGCATGGCCGACTTCGTGACAAGCCACGGACAACGACGCAATGGAGTTGCCGAAGTACACGGGATCGGACAGGCGAACGACGCGGGATATCGGATCGTAGTGGTCGGTCAACGTGCCGGGAATATGTTCGACCGGAACGTTGGTCAAACCGTTTGCATCGAGCATGCGTCGCGCCGCTTCGGCTCCGGTGAGGCCGGAGGAAGTAGGAACCTCCGCGAACTTGGAAAAGGTTCCCTTTACGCGGAATTGAGCCCAGAGCGACAGTCCGAATGCAATCAGGATCAGAAAATCCATCGGGTGAAACAACATTGAGCACTCACTCCTCGTTTTTATCTACGAATATTAGGCACAATAGCAGTTCCTTATACATTTTGTCCCCTATCCATGTTTACGAATAACGGGTAGGTCCGTTTCACTATTTTTATTGTACAATCTCTGACCTTCTTTGACAATATCATCATCGACTTATATGTGTCGGCCAAAGAGCTGGCAACCGCGTCAGCTTCCGTCCTTCCATAAAAAGACAGACGCATCCTCTGTCGGGAATGCGTCTGTCTGGCACGCTTAGCGATCGTGGTTCTGCGTTTTGTGATGCTCGGTCTTGCGCGGATTTTGAAAGCCGACGACCTCGAGCATCTTGCTACTCATTTTGGAATCCAGCGTTTTTTCCGGAGCTTGCGGGTACGTTTTTTCGCCTTTTGACACCAGGAACTCCTCCTTGCGATGTGACTCCCTTGCCGTCGTTAGTATCCCCAAAAAGGAGGGAACCAGCTTGGCAATGCTTGTCTTTGGCGTCAGGCTCACGCATGCGGCTACGTTACGCGTTCAACTGCGCAAACGCGCGGTCGACAGCTGCGATCGTCTCTTGGATGTCGTCCTCCGTGTGCGCGGTGGTGATGAACCATGCCTCGTATTTGGAGGGAGCGAGGCAGATGCCTTCGTCCAGCAGGAGGCGGAAAAAGCGGGCGAACAGCTCGCCATCGGCTTTTTGCGCGGTCTCGTAGTCGCGGACAGGTTCATCGGTAAAGTAAACAGCCATGGCTCCTTTGACGCGGTTGAGCTGGATCGTTACGCCGTGTTTTTTCGCCGCCTCGCGGATACCTGTTTCCAGCAGCGCACCGAGCCGTTCGAATTCCTCGTAGACACCAGGCTGCTTCAGCACCTCCAGGCAGGCGATTCCGGCGCGGATGGAAGCGGGATTGCCCGCCATTGTCCCTGCTTGGTAAGCAGGACCGAGCGGCGCCACCTGCTCCATAATCGCGCGACGTCCGCCATAGGCTCCGATCGGCAAGCCGCCGCCGATGATTTTGCCGAGCGCGGTCAGGTCAGGGGTGACGCCCAGTAGGTTTTGCGCACCGCCGTAGCAAAAGCGGAAAGCGGTAATCACTTCGTCATAGACGACGAGCGCGCCTGCTTCGTGCGTGATCCGGTTCACTTCCTCCAAAAATCCCGGCTCCGGTGTGACGATCCCGAAGTTGCCCACGATTGGCTCGACCAGCACGCACGCTGTTTCGTTGCCCCATTTGCTCATCGCTTCGGCGAACGCCGCGATGTCGTTGAATGGAACGGTAATCACTTCGTTGGCGATGCTTTGCGGAATGCCGGCGCTGTCCGGGATGCCGAGCGTGGACGGGCCAGAGCCTGCCGCCACCAGCACGAGATCGGAGTGGCCGTGGTAGCAGCCAGCGAATTTGATAATTTTGGCGCGTCCGGTGTAAGCGCGAGCCACGCGGATGCAGGTCATCACGGCTTCCGTACCGGAGTTGTTAAAGCGGATGCGCTCCATCGAAGGAATCGCTTCGCGGATCATGGTGGCAAACGTAATTTCCCACGGCGTCGGTGTTCCGTACAGCGTGCCGTTCGCTGCCGCTTCGCTGATCGCTTTGGTGACGTGCGGATGGGCGTGGCCGGTAATGATCGGACCGTACGCCGCCAAATAGTCAATATATCGGTTGCCGTCCACGTCCCAGAAATACGCGCCCTGGGCTCGCTCCATCGTCACGGGCGCTCCCCCGCCGACGGCCTTGAAAGAACGGGAAGGGCTGTTGACCCCACCGAGAATGACGTCCAGGGCTTGTTCGTGCAGTTGCGCGGATCGTTCACGTTTCATCCGTTTTTTCCCTCTTTTCTGTTCAAAAAACTCCTTCCCTATCTTACCACAGCGAAAGACCGCCTGGATATGACAGAGAGAAGCCTCGGATGGTCCTAGTTTTGCGCCGGCAGTTTGCTACAGTTTGCCTTTTGCACATTTTCGCGTGCTCCTATACACTAACAGTTGTTCATTTGTAAGCAAGAACAAAAAGGACGGTTTTCCATGATTGAAGTGAGACATTTGCAAAAGGAGTTCCGCATTCACCAGGCCAGATCCGGTCTCGGGGGTGCTTTTCGTGATTTGTTCAGCCGCGAGTACAAGACTGTAAAAGCGGTGGATGACCTTTCTTTCACCGTGGAAGAGGGGGAGATGTTCGCCCTGATCGGGGAAAATGGCGCGGGGAAATCGACGACGATCAAGATGCTGACGGGCATTTTGACCCCGAGCGACGGCGAGATCGTCATCAATGGCTATGTTCCGTTCAAACAGCGCGAGGAATACGTGCGCTCCATCGGCGTCGTCTTTGGGCAGCGTTCGCAGCTGTGGTGGGATTTGTCCCCGCTGGAGTCGTTTCGCCTTTTAAAAAGCGTCTACAAGGTCGACGACACAGAAGGCGAAAAGTGGCTGACGCGCCTGATCGAGGAGCTGGAAATCAGCCCGTTTGTCAGTCAGCCGGTGCGCAAGCTGAGCCTCGGCCAGCGGATGCGCTGCGAGGTAGCCGCCTCTCTGATTCACAAGCCGCGGCTTTTGTTCCTCGACGAGCCGACGGTCGGGCTGGATGTGCTGGTGAAGCAAAAAATCCGCGAGTTTTTGCGCAGCTTAAACGAGACGGAAAACATGACGATCCTGCTCACCACCCACGACGTTTCCGATATCGAAGCGCTCTGTAAACGGGTGTTGGTCATGGACAAGGGCAAGCTGATTTTCGACGGCCTGCTCAGCGATCTGAAGGAAAAGTGGGGCAATGGCACAGAGGTATCCTTTCAGATGAAAAAGCGCACCTCTGCTGAAGAGTTGCGCCGGGCACTGGGGGATATGCCCTGCGAGATCACGCAGGAAAACGAGTACACGCTCAGCGTCCTGGTGCCGCAAAGCCAGGAAATGCTGCCGTTTGTGCTGTCTACCGTCATGTCGTCGTTCGAGGTCAGCGACGTGAAAATGCTGGAGACGAGCACAGAGGATATCGTCCGCAATATTTACCAGGTCGATTCAGAGGTGCGGGGCCATGCATAAGCTCTACATGGAACTGATCCGCATGCGTTTTTTGACGATGCTTGCGTACCGCGTGAACTACTACAGCGGCATCATCATCTACGCGATCAACATCGGGGCGTACTACTTTTTGTGGGGGGCGATCTACGGCGATCAGCAGCAACTGGGCGGGCTGTCGGTCGAGCAGATGACCTCCTACGTGGCGATTGCCTGGATGTCTCGCGCGTTTTACTTTAACAACATTGACACGGAGATCGCCCAGGACGTGCGGGAGGGCAAGGTCGCCATCGAGATGATCCGCCCCTACAACTACTTGTCCGTCAAAACGGCGCAGGCATTCGGGGAAGGGATTTTCCGATTTCTGTTTTTCGCGGGGCCGGGGATTTTTCTCATCAGCCTGATGATTCCCTTTCACTTCCCGGCGACCGCGACTGGCTGGGGGCTGTACCTCATCAGTCTGATGTTCGCTTTTCTCATCAATACGCAGATTAACCTGGTGACGGGTCTGTTGACCTTTTTCCTGTTCCGCAACGACGGGATGATGCGGGCGAAGCGGGTCGTCGTCGATCTGATGTCCGGGCTTGTGTTGCCGATCAGCTTTTTTCCCGGCTGGGCGCAGACCGTCATGGGTTTTCTGCCGTTTCAGGCCGTCAACTACTATCCAAGCCTGATTTTTACCGGAGCGATTACCCCTGGACGCGCCTGGGAATTGATCGGCTTTCAGGCGATCTGGATGGTGGTCATTCTGGTCCCCATTCTGGTTTTGTGGCGGATGGCCCGAAACCGGTTGGTCGTGCAAGGAGGGTAGACGATGCAAAACGTAAAACATATCATCGGCATTTTTGTCGACTACCTGGGCCAGTATTTCAAGACGAGGCTTGCCTACCGGGCTGACTTTTTCGGGGAGCTTGTGTCCAACCTCGTCTCCGAGCTGATTAACCTCGTGTTCATCATCGTCGTGTTCACGCACGTCCCGATGATGAAGGACTGGACGCGGGACGAAATCATTTTCATTTACGGGTTCTTTTTGGTGCCGTATGCGCTGTTCTCGATGTTTTTCGGCTTTTGGGACTTCAACGAGCGCTACATCATCCGGGGCGAAATGGATCGCATCCTGACCAGGCCGATTCACAATCTCGCGCAGGTCTGTCTGGAATCCATCGCGCCGGACCGGATTTTCGGTATCATCACGGGTCTGATTATCATGGGCTATGCGTCGATCCAGCTCGATCTGTCGTTTTACTGGTACGACCCGCTGATCTTCATCGGGCTGGTCGTGAGCGGCGCCCTCATCTACGGCGGCGTGTACACGGCAATTGCGGCCGTCAGCTTTTTCTCCGATTCGCGGACGGGCATTGCCCCGATGATTTACAACATTCAGCAGTACGGCCGCTATCCGGTGGACGTGTACAACAAAGCCATTCGCTTCGTGCTGACCTATGTACTGCCGTTTGCTTTCGTCGGCGTCTACCCGGCTGCCTACTTTTTGCGCAAAGAAGTCTGGTACACCTACGCCGCGTTTACTCCGCTCGTGGCAGTCGTTTTCTTTGGCCTTGGCCTGTTCGTCTGGAACTGGGGCGTCAGCAAATATCGGGGAGCGGGTTCGTAGCAGTAGCGACCTGATTCGATGCCGGAGGAGCCGAGTGTATATGTTTATTTGCGGTTCGTTATGGTAATATTAGAGGCAACAAGCGAAAAAAAGACCGTCCGGCGGCAACCGGAGCGGTCTGTACAATGGAAGCTTCCCTCAAGGGGTTCGGCTCAAAATTTCTGGAAGAATAGACCGCTGGAGTTGGGACTCAAGGGCGGTCTATTTCTTTTTGGTCAAGGTAACTACCAACCCGATCAAAGCGACCAGGAACAACCCAAACTGGAATAGCAGTCCGAGCGTTTCGTTTGTTACCATAGGCTCACCCCCTTTCTAACGGGGGTGAGCCGCGACCACCCTTGAGGAGCCAAGCTTCAATTGTACAGGCAGATTATAGCATAGGGCGACTTTAGGCTGAGAAGCCCTTTTTTTATGAAAAATCAATATCCCATTAATTCCATCGGAAAATAAACAAAAAGTGTCGATGTAGCCGTTTTCGCTATTGTCAAATCAAAAAAGCGCAGTATAATAAGCAATAGACAACTACAAAAATTCCTTCGGGGCAGGGTGCAATTCCCGACCGGCGGTGATCGTGCCACAAGCACGTTAAGCCCGCGAGCCTCCCGAGCTGGCAAGCAAAAGCGACGGAGTGCAGGATCTGGTGAGATTCCAGAGCCGACAGTACAGTCTGGATGGGAGAAGGATGACGACAGTACGTTCTCTACACGTGCTTGTTTGCCTGTGCAAACGGGCAAGAGGCAAAAGGGGCATGCGGGTTTCGCCTCTTTGTTTCTTGAGCCTGTTTTCTGCGCATGCTTTGTCATACGCCTGGAATCTGCCCTGAGAATCTTTCTCAGGGCATTTTTGCGTTTGGCACAGACAACAGCAAGCGGATTGGGCACGTGTAGCACGATGACTGTTGCCATTCCTCAAAGAAGGAGAAAAAGTGAGGAGATGGTATTCTTATGAGAGAAACAGCCCTGCATACTTCCCGCAGAGCAACCCAGCGGATGGTGACGATTCCGATGCTGGCCGCAGTCGCGTTTATCCTGCAATATTTGGAGGTTCCCGTTCCGCTGATGCCGAGCTTTTTGAAGCTTGATTTCAGTACGCTGCCAGCGCTGATCGGCGGGCTGATGTACGGTCCGGTAGCCGGAATCATCATTGAGGTTTTGAAAAATACATTGCACTTTTTGTTTAAAAATGCAGACGGACTCTTGATCGGCGAGCTTGCCAACGTGATTGCCGGCGCCAGCTTCATTTTGCCGGCTATCCTGCTGCAACGCAGCGGCCAAGGGAAAAAAGGTTTTCTGACAGGGCTTGCGCTCGGGACCTTGCTGATGACGATCGTCATGGCTGTAGCCAACGCATACGTCCTGCTCCCGGCTTATGCGGCGCTCTACCAGATGCCGATGGCAGATCTGCTCGCGATGTTCCATGCGACGAGCGTCTGGTCCCTCGTCTTGGTCGGCATCGTGCCGTTCAACGTGTTCAAGGGCCTTGTGCTCACCCTGGTCGCTTATCCGGTTTACGCCAAGCTGGGCGCTCGCCTGGCCCTTCGTCCCACAAATTGACATTGGCTTTTCGACTTGCTAAGATAGGCTCATAAACGAAGCATGTTTGGCAAAAGGCTATGAAAGGACCCGCAGCTATTTCCCTGGTTCCAGAGAGTCGGCCCTAGTCTGGAAGGCTGATACGAGGCGTACCTGCACCCCATCCTGAAGCCGTCAGCGACGAGCTGGTCCGGTTGCCCCGCCGTTATCGGGTTTTCGAGAGGACTGTGGCCCAGGCCATGGTCAATCAGGGTGGTACCGCGGAAGTCAATCCTCCGTCCCTTTTCGGGATGGAGGATTTTTTTCATGCTTTTCGCGAGAACAAATGAGGACGAAGGAGCGTAGAAGGATGAAAGAGGACAAGGCGTTTGTAAAAGAAATCACACCGCAGTCGGAAGATTTTTCGCGCTGGTACATCGATGCGATTAAAAAGGCGGACTTGATGGACTACGCCCCGGTGCGCGGCTGCATCGTCTTCAAACCGGACGGCTTCGAGCTGTGGGAGCGGATTCAGGAGGCGATGGACAAACGGTTCAAGGAGACAGGCCACCGCAACGCCTATTTCCCGATGCTGATTCCCGAGTCGTTTTTTCAAAAAGAAAAAGAACACATCGAAGGCTTCAATCCTGAGCTGCCGTGGGTGACGGAAGCGGGCGGCGAACCACTGGAGGAAAAGCTCGCCCTGCGCCCGACCTCGGAGACGATCATCGGCCACATGTACAGCCAGTGGATTCAGAGCTACCGCGACTTGCCGATCCTGATTAACCAATGGGCCAACGTATTCCGCTGGGAGAAGCGCACCATGCCGTTTTTGCGCACCTCGGAATTTCTCTGGCAGGAAGGCCATACCGCCCATGCGACAGAAGAGGAAGCACGTCAGGAAACGATGCAGATGCTCGAAATCTATCGCGAAGTAGTCGAGCAGGAGCTGGCAATTCCCGTATGGAAAGGGCAAAAGACGCCGAGCGAGCGATTTGCAGGCGCCGTTGACACGTACTCGATCGAAGCGATGATGAAGGACGGAAAAGCCGTGCAGGCGGGTACCTCGCACTATTTGGGCGACAAGTTTGCGCGCGGCTTCGACATCAAGTTCCTGGATCGAGACAATCAGTTCAAGTACGTGCATACGACCTCGTGGGGAAGCTCTACGCGCCTCATCGGCTCGATGATTATGGTGCATGGCGACGACCGCGGCCTGGCGCTGCCGCCCCGGATGGCGCCTACGCAAGTCATCATGATTCCGGTAGGTCCGATGAAGCTGCGGGAGCAAGTGATGGCGGCGTTCGATCCGCTTTTCGACGAGATCAAGGCGGCAGGAGTTCGCGTGCGTGCCGACTTGCGCGAAGAGACGCCGGGCTGGAAGTTCAACGAGTGGGAAATGCGCGGGGTGCCGCTGCGCCTGGAGCTGGGGCCGCGTGACGTGGAAAACGGTCAGGCGATTCTGGCCCGGCGCGATACGGGCGAAAAAGTAACGGTGCCGCTGGCGGGGATTGCGCAGACGATTGCGAAGCTGCTCGAAGACATCCAGCAAAACATGTTCCAAAAAGCGCTGGCCTTCCGGGAAGCTCATTCCCATCTCGACGTCGACACGATGGAGCAGTTGGCTACGCACATCGCCACCTGCGAGAGCGAGAACCGCCCAAGCGGCTGGGTACTGGCCGGCTGGTGCGGAGACGACGCTTGCGAAGCCAGGGTCAAGGAAGAGACCAAATTCACGTCCCGCAACATTCCGTTCGATCCGCCTGCCCGAAAAACAGCCTGCATCTGCTGCGGCAAAGAGGCGAAGCATACGGTCTGGTTCGGGCGGTCGTACTAGACGCTTCTGATCCGGATCGCTTGAAGGGAGTGCTTCTCGCGCGATAGCGAGGACGCTCCCTTTTGCTGTGTCCTTCGATTTGTCCTGCCTAACAAAGAAAAACCATCTCTACTTGATGGTTTTCCCGGTGTGGGTGTTCGGCTTTTACAGAGGCTTGTCCGGATCGTCTGCATCCTCGAACAGTTCTTCTGAATCATCTGTCGGATCGGCAGGCGTCAACGGAAACAGGACGTCAAAAAACTTGAATTTGCGACGACCCGGTTCGTTTTTAAAGCCTTTGTACTTTTGCAAAAGCTCGCTGATCTCGTCTACCAGTTGATTGCGTTCTTCCTGGCTTAAATAAAATTCTGTCAGGTTAAAAGCAAACGTGTTTTGGTATTCTTTGCGTACATCCTGATCGCTGGCGACAAAGCGGTTGAGTGTCCTCATGAGATCCTTTTCGGTGGTACGAAACGGCGTGAACATGACGTCACTCAATTGCTGTGCGTTTTCTTCAATCATGAGTTGAAGCTTGACCTGAATCACCTTGGCGACTGGCTCGTAATATTTCTCAACGATGGAACCTTTGACGCGGGTATCCACCTGTTCGAGCAAACCAACACGCACGAGCTCCTTCACGTGGTAGTGAAGACGTGCAGCATTTTCGCCTAGTTCCGTAGCGATTTGTTTGGCCGTACGCGGTTCCAAATCCTCGAAGAGCTCAAGAATCTTCACCCGTTCTGCTATGGCAAGGGATTTGAGCGCTTCTGGATCGGTTACTTCAAAAAACTCTTTCATGCCAATTCTCACCATCCAACTGACTAGGCCATTTTTTTATTTTTCTTAAATTAATTCTATCGTTTTCTGTTGGAAAGCGCAACGTATATGCGGATGAAGTGCCTGTAAGCTTGTGGTAAAATGAGACAAATGATTTTTACGGAGGGATGAACATGCTCCAAAGCGGACAAGCTGCGCCGCTGTTTACTTTGCAGGCCAGTCAGAACCAAACGATCTCCCTTTCCCACTATCGCGGGAAAAATGTGGTGCTTTATTTTTATCCGAAAGACATGACGCCAGGCTGCACGACCGAAGCGTGTGATTTCCGCGACTATCACCCGCAGTTCGCCGAGCTGGATACCGTCGTTCTGGGGATTAGCCCGGATTCTGTCCAATCGCATGACAAGTTTATCGCCAAGCACGAGCTGCCGTTTCCGCTGTTGGCAGACCCGGATCATCAGGTGGCGGAGGCGTACGGCGTGTGGGTACTGAAAAAAATGTACGGTCGCGAGTACATGGGAATTGAACGGACGACTTTTGTGATCGACAAAGAGGGCAAGATCGCGAAGGTCTGGCCAAAAGTAAAGGTGAAAGGGCACGTGCAGGAAGTGCTTCACTTCATCAAGGAAGAGCTGCAAAAGTAACCAGCAGGTTTGATACATAGAGGAGGAGCATTCCATGAATGTGTCTACAGCGTATATGGTTCAGTCTTTTTGCCAGTTGGCGAACATCCCCAGTCCGTCCGGCAACACAGCCAAAGTCATGGCGTGGGTTGCGCAGGAGCTGGAGCAGCTCGGCGTACAGTACAAGCGGACGAACAAGGGCGCGATTGTAGCGACGGTGCCGGGAGCGCGTGACGACAAGGCGCGCCTGCTGACCGCGCACGTCGATACGCTTGGCGCGATGATCAAGGAAATCAAAAGCAACGGTCGGCTGAAGCTGACTTTGATCGGCGGCTTTACGTTTCATGCAATTGAAGGGGAGCATTGCACGGTGGAGACCGCGAGCGGCCGTCTCGTCACCGGAACGATTTTATCCACGAAGGCTTCCGTTCACGTGTACGGCGGCGATGCAGGCAAGGCGGAACGGACAGACGCCAACATGGAAGTGCGCCTGGACGAAAAAGTGACAAACAGGGAGCAAGTGCAGGAGCTGGGCATTTCCGTCGGGGATTTTGTCTCCTTCGACCCGCGCGTGACCGTCACCGACAGCGGCTTCATCAAGTCCCGGCACATTGACGACAAGGCGAGCGTCGCCATTTTGCTCGGTGTGCTGAAGGCGCTTCGTGAATCCGGGCAGCAACTGCCATACACCACGCACTTTTTTATCAGCAACAACGAAGAGATCGGCTATGGCGGCAATTCCAGCATTCCGGCCAACGTCGTGGAGTATGTGGCGGTGGATATGGGCGCGATCGGCGACGGCCAGACGACGGATGAATACGGCGTCTCCATTTGCGCGAAGGATTCCTCCGGGCCGTACCACTACGGCCTGCGCAGCCATTTGACCCGACTGGCCCAGGAGAACGGCCTGAATTACGCGGTAGACATTTATCCGTTTTACGGATCGGACGCGAGCGCGGCGCTGCGAGCAGGATACGACATCGTCCACGGGCTGATCGGTCCTGGCGTCGACGCCTCCCACTCCCACGAGCGCACGCATACCGAGGCGCTGGAAAATACGGCAAAGCTCATCATGGCTTACCTGGCCTCAGAGGAAATGCAAGCATAGGAGGACGGCATGAGCAATATGTATCAATGGGCCGATTACTACGATTTGACGCAGCGCGGCGTTGCGGGCGACGTCGATTTTTACCTGGAAGAAGCGAAGCAGGCTGGCGGCAACGTGCTCGATCTTGCTTGCGGCACCGGAAGAATCGCGATTCCGGTCGCTTTGGCCGGGATTGAGGTGACGGGCATTGACCTGTCGCAGGAGATGCTGGCGCGCGCGCAGGAAAAGGCTAAGGAGCAAGGCGTGACAGGGCTTACGCTGCTGCAGGGAGACATGCGCAGCTTTGATCTCGGCGAGACGTTTTCGCTCATCATGATCCCGTTCCGCTCGTTTTTGCACCTGTTGCACATTCAGGAGCAGATGAAGGCACTGGCGTGCATTCGCAAACACCTGAAGCCGGGCGGAAAATTGGTGATGAACGTGTTCGTGCCCAAGATCAACCATATGTATGAGGAAAATGAAAAGATGTCGCTGCGCGGAACGTATCCGCTGCCGTCCGGGGGAGAAGTGTTGATGTGGGATTACACCCGATACGACCACTTTCAGCAGTTGTGCGAAGTGACCCGGATGTACGAGCGTACGGATGCACGGGGCGCTGTGGTGGAGCGCGTGAACGGACGTTTTGCGCTGCGCTACATCTATCCGACCGAACTGCACCACCTGTTGCGCTTGAACGGACTGAAGGTAATCAAGCGGTACGGGAACTTTGCCAAAGCGCCTTTTGATGCGAGCAGCACGGAATTGATTGTCGTTTGCGAGGCGTTGTAGCGTTTTTTCAGACAAAGACCAAAAGAGGCGGGGATACGGATGAAGATTTACACGAAATCAGGGGATAAAGGCGAGACCTCTCTGGTGGCAGGCGTGCGCGTGCCGAAGTTCGCGGACCGCGTCGAGGCGTACGGCACGTGCGACGAGGCCAATTCCCAAATCGGGCTGGCCCTGTCCTTATTGCCTGCATCGGATGCGTGGCAGGAATTACAGGGTGTGTTCCACATCATCCAGACCAAGCTGTTTCATGTCGGCGCGGAGCTTGCCACGCCGGAAGGGAAAACAGTAGGCTGGCCGATCGGGGAAGAGGATGTGACGTTTCTGGAGGAACAAATCGACAAGCTGGATGCAGGACTGCCGCCGCTCACCAACTTCATTTTGCCAGGCGGTCACCCGGCTGCTGCCGCTTTTCACGTTGCCCGCACGATTGTCAGACGCGCGGAGCGCAAAGCCGTCCACGTGGCGCAGCAGGAGCAGGTAAACCCGGCGGTCGTCAAATATCTCAACCGATTGTCTGACTATCTCTTCGTCGTGGCCCGCCACGTGAACAAAGAGACAGGCGGCGCGGAAAAAACGCTGCATGAATAAGCAAAAGGGGGTGTCCCGGCAGTCGCGAGCCGACCTGGAGACACCCCTTTTTTTGCTATCCCTGCCGGGGCGAAAATTGTTCATGCGGTTCCTTCGGACAAGCTCCTGCTCTCTTGGAGCCAAAGCTAGCGAAGATAGGTGGAGATTCCCGGACGAAACGCGATTTTTTCGGTAGAAAACGTATCGTATAGCCGCTGGCCGTCACGGCAGGCATTGCCTTCGAGCAGCATGGTCAGCTGCGTATTGGTGAGCGGAAAAAACGAGAAACCCTCCAGCGTATGGACGACAGGCTTCATGAGGGCCAGCGGGATGTGAAGCTTGCGAACCCGCTTTTTGCCGATGGCCTCTCCGATGGCATCGAGTATTTCCCCGTACGAGAGCGGATCAGGCCCGCCTGTCTCATAGATTTGATTGGTCGCGGCCGGCAGGCTCAATGCCTGGACAAACACGTCCGCTACGGTTTGCCTCGCCACGGGCTGGAGCGGATAGGAGCCGTCCCCGATCACAGGAGTGACAGGCAGGCGCACCAGATTCGCCAGCATGTTGACGAATTCGTCGCCCGGCCCGAAGATGACCGATGGCTGAAAAACGACGTAAGGAATTCCGCTTGCGATCACGAGCTGTTCGGCTTCGTATTTCGTGCGATGGTAGGCGCTCGTCGCATTGGGCCGGGAGCCGAGCGCGCTCATGTGGACGAAGCGCTGTACGCCCGCCTGCTTGGCCGCCTCCACGACGTTTCGCGTGCCTTCGACATGGATGTTCGGAAACGTAATCCCTTTGCCCGGCTGCTCACGAATGATTCCCACCAGATGAATGACCGCCTCGCAGCCTGCCATGGCGCTTTTCAGCGATTCCACGTCCAATATGTCCCCGGCTGCCGGAGAGACGCTCCCCGGCCCCTGTTGCTCATGGCGCAGCTTCCCCTTTGAACCAGGCCGTGTCAAACAAACGGTATCGTGACCTTCTGCAATCAACCGTTCCAGCACGCCTTTTCCCACAAATCCGGTCGCTCCCGTCAGGAATACCTTCATGCGTATCGCCTCCCGTTCTCTTTTTCCCTCTCCATTCTACATCAGTACGGCAGTCTCTTGCTATCGCGTGCGACGATTGCCGAGCCGACCAAGATCGGTATAATGTAGGAAAAAGGGGGATATATTTATGGCACAGCGCAAAGTACCCGTCGCAGACATTTTGGATACGCTCCAGCAGATGTACCCGGATGCCCACTGCGAGTTGAACTATACAACCCCGTTTGAGCTGTTGATTGCGACCATTCTTTCGGCACAGTGCACCGATAAGCGGGTGAATGAGATTACCGCGCCGATGTTCAAACAGTTGAACCGGCCAGAGCACTACCTGCATCTGACCCAGGAAGAAATGGAAGAGCATATAAAAGGGCTGGGTTTGTATAAAAATAAGAGTAAAAACATTTTGGAGACCTGTAGAATCTTGTACGAAAAGTACAACGGGGAGGTGCCGCGAACGCATGCCGAGCTGGAAGCGCTGCCGGGCGTAGGAAGAAAGACGGCCAATGTCGTTCTCTCCAATGCGTTTGGCATTCCGGCGATTGCGGTCGACACCCATGTGTTTCGCGTGGCAAACCGTCTCGGGCTGGCCAAAAGCGACAACGTTGATGAAGTGGAACGCCAGCTGATGAAGCGCATCCCGCGCGAAAAATGGTCGGATGCCCACCATTGGCTGATTTGGCACGGCAGAAGAATCTGTGCGGCGCGCAATCCGAAGTGCGATCAATGTCCGTTGCAATCCATGTGCAAGTACGCCTTGGCCGAGGCCAAAAAAGCGCCTGCGAAGCAAGCTGCCAAGTCGAAAGCGAAGCCCAGGGCGAAAAAGGAGGCCAGCCTGTCTTGAGGCGGAAACCGATTTCCATTTTTTTCTCCTTGAGGAATCCGCGTAATGGATATTGACAGTTTTCGCCGAATCGACGTACACTTATTTAAAGTAATTCTAATCAATGACAAACAGGATTAACCGATCTTTTGTCTTGCGAAGACTGTGGGGTGTGACAATTATGACACAGCGTGTGGAAAAAGCTGTAGAAATCCTCAAAAACACCGGGGTTCGAATGACACCTCAGCGCCATGCCATTTTGACGTACTTGCTGGAGACGATGACCCACCCGACGGCTGACGAAATATACAAAGCTCTCGAAGGTAAATTCCCTAACATGAGTGTCGCGACGATTTACAACAACCTGAGGGTTTTTAAAGATGCGGGACTGGTGATCGAGCTTACCTACGGGGACGCGTCGAGCCGCTTCGATGCCAATGTGGAAGAAGATCATTACCACGCGATCTGCTCCAGCTGCGGAGCGATTTACGACTTCCACTTTCCGTATTTGCGGGAGGCAGAGGAAGCTGCTGCGAAAGACATCGGGTTTAAAGTCACCGGACATCGCATGGAAGTATATGGCATTTGCGAGTCCTGTCAAAAGAGCACCCACTAAAATGCGCTGTACGGACGAACACCTTTTGTCTCAACGAAAGCTGACAGGTTGAGGCAGAAGGTGTTTTTCTGTTGAATGGTGTAACTTTTTCGGCGCTCTACCGTCTTTTCTGGGGGAGGGCGAGGCTTGTCTCTCGTTCTTTTCCAGTAGACAAAAGGTTGTGAATCATTTGAACAGGCGCTATGATCGAAAGGATAGACGAATGGAGAGATCAGGTCCGCATGCAGTCGGGCTTTATTTGGCTGGGAGGAGGGATCGGCCATGAACGTGCAGCTTGGAATGGCGCCTCGCCCCAGGCGTAGAAGGAGAAGAGCGCTAGGCAGACTATTTGCGCTTTCGCTTTTCTTGCTTGCGATTTTTGGCAGCATCTACTGGTTTTTCGTGCTTCGCGCTTCGACCGAGCACGTTCAGCCGTACGACGGGGACAAAGCGGTCATCGTCTTTGAAGGAGAGCGGGTGGATTCGTCGTATTTGCTGGAGGCGGAGCAAATCTTGCTGCCGTTTGATTTTATCAAGGAAAAAATCGATCCGGCGATCTTTTGGGATGAGCCTACCAAGTCGGTGATCGTGACGACGAAGGACAAGGTGCTGCGGATGGAGAGCGGCGAAGCGGTCGCCCATCTGAACAAGCAGCCGGTCCATTTGCAGGTGCCGGTGAAGGAAGTGGACGGGACTCGCTACGTACCGCTTGATCCGTTGGAAAAGCTGTATTCGTTCGCTTTTGTGCACAAAGCCGATACAGGCGTCCTTCTCGTCGAGCAGGAAGGGTATGAAGTCCGAGAGGCAAAAGTCGTTAGCGACGAGGAAAAGCAGCCCGTTCGCGTTGGCCCCTCGCATCGCACGCCGATCGTTGCCGAGCTGTCCGCCGGAGAGGTAGTGGATGTGCTCGGGCAGCAGGAAGGTTATTACCGCGTGCTGACTGCTTCCGGGATCGCGGGCTTTCTCCCGGAGAAGAGTCTGGAGATGGCGGGCAAGCGTAAGGTCAGCTTGCAGCACGCCGCTTCTTCGGAGGGGCAGGCCGCGTGGAAGCCGAATGGGCAAAAGATCAACCTGGTCTGGGAGCATGTGGTCAACAAAAATCCGGACGTCGCCCGAATCGGGGCTTTGCCTGGCGTCAATGTCGTCTCGCCCACCTGGTTTGAATTGAAGGATGCCGAAGGGACGCTCTTGAACCGGGCAGACCCTGCGTATGTCAAATGGGCGCACAAGCGCGGCTATCAGGTGTGGGGGCTGGTGACGAATGGCTTCAATCCGGACTGGACGCAAGCAGTGCTCGGCAGCTACGACAAACGAGACAAGCTGATCGTTCAGCTCCTTCACTACGCGCACCTGTACGATCTGGACGGCATCAACATCGACTTTGAAAATGTATATTATGAAGACAAGGAGCGGCTCGTTCAGTTTGTTCGCGAGCTGACGCCGTATCTGCACCGGCAAGGACTGACTGTCTCCATGGATGTCACGATCAAGTCCAATGCGAAGACGTGGTCGATGTTTTTGGATCGCAAGGCGCTGGCCGAGGTGGTCGACTACATCGCTGTCATGACCTATGACGAGCATTGGGCGGCCAGTCCAAAAGCAGGCTCTGTGGCTTCGCTGCCTTGGGTGGAAGCAGGCTTGCAAGGCGTGCTTGCGGAAGTGCCGAACGAAAAGCTTTTGCTGGGCGTTCCTTTTTACACGAGACTGTGGACGGAAGCCAAGCAGGCTGACGGCACAATCAAGGTAAGCTCCAAAGCGCTGTCCATGTCGAGAGCGCAGGAATGGGTGCAGGAGCGAAAGATTACGCCCGTTCTCGACGAAGCATCCGGTCAGCACTACGTGGAATATCGCGATCCGAAAGACGGGAATGTCTACAAGATGTGGCTGGAGGATGTCTCTTCTATGAAAAAGCGGATCGAGCTGGTCAAAAAGTATGATTTGGCCGGAGTCGCTTCGTGGCGGCGCGGATTCGAGCAGCCGGAGATTTGGCCGGCCATCGAGGAAGGCTTGAAAAGCTCCCTAACCGCTCAGTAAAAAATAAGCCACCTGCTGCCCGAAAGACGGGAACGTGCAGGTGGCTTATTGTGTATCGAAAGGGCGAGGCGCAGATCATGTCTGGTTTTGCTGCGGCTGTCCGTCGTCCAGGCGCAATGGCTGCCCGCAAAACATACAGGCATCTTCTTTTCCCAGCATCTTCGTTACCTTCAGGCACGAAGGACACTCCACCTGGGGAGCCGACGTAGAAACCATTCCGGAAATCATAAACAAGACCGTGCTGCCCATCGTCAGGATAAAGCCAATAATCAAAAGCAGTGTCATGAAAATGTGAGAGCCTTTTAACAGATTGCCAAGCACAGGTATAAAGTCCAGATATCCCCCGAAAAAAGCGTACCCTGCATACATCAGCAAAATGCCGATCACCATGCTCCAGTTGCCCCATGTGCGCATGCGCTTGATTTTGCTCAGGCGTTCAGTTTTTTTCATCATCATTCCTCCTACCTTACAGTATAGCATACAAAGGATTTGTCTGTTGACAAGCAGGAAACGAACAAATCGTGTAGAATCCATAAGTTCAACCCAGGGCAGGGAGGAACACGACATGGCTATGAAGCGAGAGGAGAGTCAGCAAACGTATCTGAAGAAGCTACAACAGCGTCCGGATGTACAAGCAGTGCTGGTTTTGCCTGTTTCGGATTTGCTGGTCCCGTTTCGTGATGGCGCCTTTTACTTTGTAGTGGTCAACCAGCCGCAAGCTGAGGGGAAAATCCGCCGCCTGCACCTTCAGGGTCGAGTGGTCATGGAGCAGCAGATTAGCACATGGCAGCTGGAAAAGGGAGCCGTCTGCGGTCTGGATGAGCGCCTTGCCACGCTGCTTGGCAGAGCTGAGATTTTGTGGGACAAGGACGGCTATATGAAGCAAATGAAGCTTCGGCTGAGCCGTTTGCCGTCAGCGCTGCAAAAGAAGCTTATTTGTAGGGAGTATTCCCAACTTCTCCGGTTTTTTCACGAGACAAAGGAGTTTTTGCAGCAAGGATTGATTTTGGATGCGCATCAGTCGCTTATACAATCGCTGCATTCGTGGGCGAGGCTGATCGTGTATGAGGCTGGCGAGCAGCCACAGGCTGCGCTGTGGTCGCAGGTGAAGCAGATGGATTCTTCGGTATTCAAGCTGTACGAGGAACTGTCGGTGAACGGAGAGGCGCTTGAGAAGCGGATCGAGCTGCTTGTGCTTGCGATCGAGTTTTGGATCACCTCCAAGGTCAAGGAGTCCGTTGCGTTCCTGATGGAAGTGATGGAAGCCAAAGCAGGACCTTGGCGGCTGGAGGAATTGATGAACCATCCGGCGATTGTAGATGCGCAAATCGAAGTCCCCCTCTTACTAGACAAAATGATTCAAAGGCTGTTAATCCAGGAGGTCGTCTTCACAGAGGGCGCAAATGGCGACAAAGAGATCGGATTAATTTTGCTCAGGTAAAAATTTTTAAACACTATTGACTTTTGTTTTGGACACGTGCTATATTAACAAACGTCGCTGTTACACGAACAAAATGTTGGTGGCAAAAAAATGAAAAAAACACTTGATTTAAAAAGTGGATATGTGGTAAATTAAAAAAGTCGCCTCTGGGCGGCAGAGAAAAATGCTCTTTGAAAACTGAACAGCGAAAGCGTTGATGAGTCTATCATTTTTTACATGATTTGCCAGCTTGAACCAGCAACAAACTTTATTGGAGAGTTTGATCCTGGCTCAGGACGAACGCTGG